>NZ_JAHHPR010000001.1:0-1254 GCF_024606255.1 Endozoicomonas sp. SESOKO3 | reverse complement strand
GACTTTAAGTACCTGCTGTTGAGATCATGCTTTTTTTCCTCATATTCTTCTTTTTGAATCCGGTAGTGATCATGAGGAGACATGGACTCGTTATAGCTTGTAGAAGCATCGGGCTTTTTCAATTCTTCCATAGCATCGACATATTGTTTTCTTATTGCTTTACGTTGATTAATTCTTGCCAGGAGCTGTTTCAAGTCAGGGCTGTTCTCGACTTTTTTGTGAAGCAAGGCTTCTGCTTTTTCATCAATCACTTCGTCGCTCAAGGGTTGCCCCATGATAATCACCAAACGGTGGTTCGTCTTGCCTGAGCTTAATTTCGAAAACGCGGGATGTTGCACCAGCAGTCGTTCTATATTCGGAGTGCCCTCAGGATTATCGGTCCAGATGGGCTTTAACGATGAATTAGAAATTTTATCTTCAAGGAATGACGAAAACCCATCATAACCATGAGTAATAAATAAGGCATTATCTTTACTCTTTTGGAAACCTTCATAAGCCAACTGCCATTTCTGGCTGTTTTTTTCCCTGAACAAGCATTGCTGATAAAACTTTTTCAGGCCATCAGCGGCTTTAGCCTTCAGTTCATCGACACCTTCCAGACGCAACAATAAATCATGATGTTCAGCAGCCTCTATAATATGACTCTCATACACCGACGGCGGATCCAGCCAACCCAAATCCAAAGCCGCATAGGCAAAGCGAATAACCGGAGGATTGCTCAGGTCACTGTGCATCAGTATATCCACTATTGAACTCAACCACTGTTGAGAACTTGCTCCCGCCTGATCAATCATTTTCGAATGAAGTGACTTGAGTTGTTCAATGACCTGATAGCCATCACTGTTGGACAGTATTCTTTTTACTGCCTCAGACATCGGTTTATAGTTGTTGAAGCTGCTGTCACGCACAGCGCCGACCAGTTTTTTCTCGTAATAGCCCAACGCTTTTGTCTCCAGCGACTCTAACATTGAGATACCCGCAGAAAAATGGGTTAAATCTTTTTCTTCCCAAAGTTTTTTGACTATTTCGAAAGTACTTAGATTAATGTTTGGAAATGCCATGTTTGTCTCAAGCGCTTTGTGCAGTTCCTCAGGACACATATCAAAGGTTTTGGCCAGAGCTTGCTGTTGTGCTAAATCAGCATTTTTCATCACCCCCTTCAGGTGACCCATATTCCTCTTTGACACAGAGCTGGAACGACTTACCTTTTTGGTGAGCTGGAAGTCAGGTCTGATTTCTGTTCGCAGTCTGGGC
>NZ_JAHHPR010000092.1:0-1086 GCF_024606255.1 Endozoicomonas sp. SESOKO3 | reverse complement strand
CCCTCCCTTTAATAAGGTTTTTCGCAGTGCTGACTTTGGTTTTTAACAAAAGGTTTTTGATAGAAAAACAGACTCCTTTTCTTGATCTATCCTTCCTCTCTGTTAACCAGAATGCAGCGATAGAATTATTAAACACTCATTCTTTGTGGTACTGCTATTTTTACTACAATTGTCGTTTTCAACCTGTCAGGCTCAACCGCTGACGAGACGCTTTGTTGTCGATTTTGAGCAGAAAGCAGGTTCTCCAGACCAGATCTTTTCTGTAAAGCGTGACCGGCAAACGCTGCCAGACAGCCCAGCAGATATTACCAACAAGGACGGTTATGAAGAATCAGATTCATCGCCTGATGACAAATCAGTTTACGGGGCAAAAACAACCCTTATTGAATCGAATTTCTGGCTATGGCTTTATGCCACTCATCTGTTGGTGGGTTACGGACCGATCCTGACCACCGAAAACCTTCCTTCAAATTCCACCCCTTATTCATGGTTACCTGCAGAAGTGGTTGTTGTCCTCGGCTGGCTTTTAAAAAACTATTGGAACTCCGATTTGCCGTCGTTTAACCTGATCAAACAACAAGAGGCAACATCTTTACTGAAACAGGGAAATCACTTGTTTGCCACCATCACAATGATGTTGGCCTCAGGACATAGCAAACCACAAAACCAACCACCGGGATCATCCAGTCAGGAAACCTCAGGGGCAACCACCCGCCTTACAGGCTCTTTCATCAGCCCCCTGAATACTACTGATTATGACGGTGGTAACGGAGGTTCTCAACAACACTCACATACTTTGGGTTTAAATTGTTTCGTCCATCCCTGTCATGACGTTTGTATTTTTCGACCATCATCCGATAGCGGAGAGCCCGCCGATCGTCCGCCGAACGCCGGACAAAGCCCATGCGCCCATTTGGCCAATGGATACTGCTTTAGCTGCATGAGTCATTTTGGTTCTGTAATCGGTACACGTCAGCAGCAAACCGCGCCTTTAGACATATGGCAAGATATCCCTGCCATTGAACGTCAATACGATTTTGGTCAACTATTTCAATCTCAACCGCAGCAGCAACAGCCGCATAGCAT
>NZ_JAHHPR010000091.1:0-19328 GCF_024606255.1 Endozoicomonas sp. SESOKO3 | reverse complement strand
CCCTGAGTCCAGTTGAGGACAGTTTTTATCATGCTGATTTTGCGTGGTGCTCCGGCTCTCTCGCCGTTTCGTAGCCAAAAGCTGCTTGAAACCCTGCAACACAGGATCCCTGAAATCACCGGTGTTTTTGCCGAATACCAGCACTTTGTCCGGGTCGACGAAGCATTGTCCGACCAGGAATTGAAGGTTCTGGAACAGCTACTGACCTATGGTCCCCGGATGCAGGAAGGTGAGTGTTCAGGCGCTCTTTTTCTTGTTGTACCCCGTCCGGGCACTATTTCTCCATGGTCCAGTAAAGCCACCAACATCGCTGAAAATTGTGGTCTCAGCAAGGTGCACCGGATTGAACGCGGTCTGGCTTACTATGTGTCCGCTGAACAAGGCCTCAATGAACACCAGAAACAAGTGGTATCCAGCCTGATTCACGACCGCATGACCGAGGCTGTTTTGGCTGATGACAGAGAAGCAGAGCTTCTTTTTGCAGAAACCGAGCCAGCGCCCTTGACCCGTGTCGATATTCTCGAAGGCGGGCGTGAGGCTCTGGTTGCCGCCAACCAGTCCCTTGGACTTGCACTGGCAGAAGATGAAATGGATTATCTGGTCACCAGCTATGAGGGTTTGGACAGGAACCCGACGGATGTAGAGCTGATGATGTTTGCTCAGGCCAACTCTGAGCACTGCCGCCATAAGATCTTCAATGCGACCTGGACCATTGACGGTTTACAGCAGGATCATTCTTTGTTCCAGATGATCCGTAACACCCACAGTATGAGCAGTGAAGGTGTGCTCTCAGCCTATAAAGACAACGCATCCGTTATTAAAGGCTCCAAAGCCGGACGTTTTTTCCCGTCTCCTGAAAAGAAAGATTACCAGTACCACCAGGAAGACATTCATATCCTGATGAAAGTGGAAACGCACAACCATCCCACTGCCATCTCGCCATGGCCGGGTGCTTCTACCGGTGCGGGGGGGGAGATCCGTGATGAAGGTGCGACCGGTCGAGGCTCCAAGCCAAAGGCAGGTCTGACCGGTTTCTCCGTATCCAATCTGAACATTCCCGGCTACAAACAGCCATGGGAAAAAGAGTATGGCAAGCCGGATCGGATCGTGACTGCTCTGGATATTATGCTGGAAGGCCCTCTGGGTGGTGCGAGCTTTAACAACGAATTTGGTCGTCCAAACCTGTGCGGCTACTTCCGTACTTTTGAGGCCACAGCCAAAGGGTCTGTGGGTGAAGAAGTGAGGGGTTACCATAAGCCCATCATGTTGGCAGGCGGCCTGGGTAATATCCGGGCTGATCATGTTGAAAAAGGAGATATTCCCGTTGGCGCCAAGCTGATTGTTCTGGGCGGTCCGGCCATGCAGATCGGTCTGGGTGGTGGTGCGGCCTCTTCCATGACGTCCGGTGAAGGTCAGGAAGACCTGGACTTTGCCAGCGTTCAGCGCGACAACCCCGAGATGGAGCGTCGTTGTCAGGAAGTGATTGACCAATGCTGGCAGCTGGGTGATGAGAACCCTATCGCCTTTATCCACGACGTAGGCGCGGGAGGTCTTTCCAATGCTCTGCCGGAACTGGTCAGTGATGGTGGCCGCGGTGGTCGCTTCCAGCTCAGGGATATTCTGAATGATGAGCCCGGCATGTCCCCCCTGGCACTTTGGTGTAATGAATCCCAGGAACGTTATGTGATGGCGGTAGCGCCAGAAAATATGGAGCTGTTTGAAGCTATCTGTCAACGCGAGCGCTGTCTCTACGCCGTTGTGGGCGAAGCTACAGAAGAGTCACACCTGTTGGTAGAAGACAGCCACTTTGATAACCAGCCAGTGGATATGCCTCTGGATGTTTTATTGGGCAAACCACCTCGCATGCATCGTGATGTGCAGACTGAAAATATTCAGCAGGACGCACTGGATCTTTCCGGTGTGACACTGGCAGAAGCTTCTGAGCGAGTTCTCAAGCTGCCAACCGTCGCCAGCAAAAACTTCCTGATTACTATTGGCGACCGCTCTATCACCGGTCTGGTAGCCCGTGAGCAGATGGTTGGCCCCTGGCAGGTACCTGTTGCTGACTGTGCGGTTACCGCTACTGCTTTTGATACCTGTACCGGTGAAGCCATGTCCATGGGTGAAAGAACCCCTCTGGCTCTTATTAATGCGCCTGCATCGGGTCGTATGGCGATTGGTGAAGCGATTACCAACATCGCCAGCACCCGGATTGACAAGCTCGGCGATATAAAACTGTCGGCAAACTGGATGGCTGCTGCCGGTCATCCGGGTGAGGACGCCAAACTCTATGAAACCTGTAAAGCAGTAGGCATGGAACTCTGCCCGAAATTGGGTATTGCTATTCCGGTAGGCAAAGACTCTATGTCCATGCGTACCAACTGGAAAGACGGTGATGTTGAAAAGAGTGTTACCTCACCGCTGTCTCTGGTTATTTCGGCTTTTGCTCCTGTGACCGACATACGCAAGACCGTCACTCCAGAGCTGAGAACCGATAAGGGTGAGACCGATCTGCTGCTGGTGGATCTGGGTCGTGATCATAACCGTCTGGGTGCTTCTGCCCTGGCACAGGTTTATGGTCAGATGGGTGATGTTGCTCCTGATGTTTTCTCTGCAGAAGACCTGAAAGGCTTCTTCACGGGTATCCAGCAATGTCTGGAAGAGGACCTGCTGTTGGCTTACCACGACCGTTCAGACGGTGGTCTCTTTACCACACTGGTTGAGATGGCCTTTGCCGGTCACACCGGTATTGAGGTGAATCTGGATAAATTGGCGGGCTCTGAAGCGGCCATCATTCCAGCCCTTTTTAATGAAGAGTTGGGTGCTGTTCTGCAGGTTCGTCGTGCCGACAAAGGTAAGGTCAAGGATATTCTGGCCGGACTGGGACTGGGTTCCTGCACTCACACCATTGCTGCCCTGAGATCGGATCAGCGTATCAACTTTACCTTTAATGGTGAGCTGATCAGTAGCGAAAGCCGGGTTAAATATCAGCGCTGGTGGGCTGAAACCAGTTATCGCATGCAGGCACTCAGGGATAACCCTGAATGTGCCCGTCAGGAGTTTGATAACCTGCTTGATGACGGCGATACAGGCTTACATGCCTCTTTGCCTTTTGACATCAATAGGGATGTTGCCGCTCCCTATATTGCCACTGGAGCCAGCAAACCACAGGTGGCCATTCTGAGGGAGCAGGGTGTTAACGGCCATGTGGAAATGGCGGCGGCTTTTGACAAGGCCGGCTTTTGTGCAGTGGATGTTCACATGAGTGACATTCTTTCCGGTCGCCGTGAGCTGGCTGAATTCAAAGGATTGGTAGCCTGTGGCGGCTTCTCATACGGTGACGTTCTGGGAGCAGGTGAAGGCTGGGCGAAATCGGTGCTGTTTAACAGCATGGCCCGTGACCAGTTTGCGGCTTTCTTTGATCGCCCGGACAGCTTTGCTCTGGGTGTCTGCAATGGCTGTCAGATGCTGTCCAATCTCCATGAATTGATTCCCGGTGCTGAGCACTGGCCACACTTCGTCCGTAACCAGTCTGAGCAGTTTGAAGCCAGAACCGTGATGGTCGAAGTGCAGCAAAACAAGTCCATTCTCCTCAGGGGTATGGAAGGTTCCAGAATGCCCATTGCAGTGGCACACGGTGAAGGTTATGCCGAGTTCAAAAAGGCTGACCAAATCAGGAAACTGTCTGCGGGTGGTCAGCTGGCCCTGAGATATGTGGATAATCAGGGGCGGGCTACTGAACGTTACCCATACAACCCCAATGGTTCCGCTGAAGGTATTACGGGCCTGACTTCTGCCGATGGCAGGGTGACGATTATGATGCCTCACCCGGAAAGGGTATTCAGGGCGGTTCAGAACAGCTGGTATCCGGATACCTGGGGTGAAGATTCACCCTGGATGAGAATGTTCAGGAATGCCCGGGTCTGGGTTGACTGATATCTGCACAGCAACAGGCTTGTCTGGTTATCCTTTTTGCACCATGACTATTGAAAGGACAACCAGACAGCTCGAGCTAGATAAACATATTCTCAATCGCATTAACCTCTTCATCGGTCAAAGCGACTTTGTCGCAATGAAGATCCTGATTCATATGATCGGATTGAGTCGTGCCGGTGAGGGTGAGCATCCCCATTCTTTGGCAGGCCTGAAAAATGACCTGTGCTGCGGTTAAGCCTGTTCGACTGACAATGGCTTGAAATTGGGGGTGGCCCAGTATGGCGTGGTTGGCCGTGAGTAAGGAAAAGCCTTGGTAAATAATATCGTGATGCTGACAGGCCGCTCTCACTTCTCTATCCCAGCCCATTGAGGCAAAGCAACGGTTCTGGACAATGCGTGGACGAATGTCGGTGTGGAGAGTCAGCCCCTCCAGTTGTCGTGCAGAAAAGTTGGAAACGCCCAGCAGTTTGATATGACCATCACGGTAGAGTCCTTCCATGGCCGTCCAGACTTCCAGATCGTCTTCCGAGAGACCTTCCCTTTGAGAAGGGCCATGGAGAAGGTAGGCATCCAGATAGTCAGTGCCAAGGTGTTCAAGGGAAGATTGGAAAGATTGCAAAACCTGCTCGGTTAAACTGGCTGAAGGGTCATAGGGCAGCCGGTCATCCTGACCTCTCTGATAGGTAAACTTGGATTGCAGGAAGAGCTGTTCGCGGCTTATTTTTTCCTGTTGATAAATCTTTTGCAGGCCATGACCAACACCGAGCTCAAAATAATGTTTGCGCTGATTGGCCGTATCAATGCCAGTGAAGCCCAGTTTCAGGGCATTCTCTACCAGCCCCTGGGTGGCTTCTTCTTTCCAGGCGGTACCGTATATAAAGCAGGGAACCCGAACACCGTTAATCTCTCTGGACGCTCGGGCTGTATTGAGCTGGCTCATGGTTTTTTAACCTTGTGAGTTATGGCCATTGATGTTTTTTGAGTCAGTTATTTGGGACAACTATCCATAGAAGCATCACATGCGCCAACGCCAGATTTTGGTACATAGGCGTCGCCGAGAATGTTTCTTTGTGCCTGCTCAGGGAGTTCATGGACACCTTTGCAGTGCATAAGCGAATTATATCCACTGGAAACCTTATCTAAAACCACCAGACAATATTGTTGAGAAACTGTGTCAAAGTAGCTTGTTGTGATCCTTTCGTACCACGGATCCCTAAAGTTGTTCTCCTGTATTAGTTGTATTTCTGCACCAACCATGGTGGACGCTGCAGCCAATAGGGCTGCCAAAATGAATTTTTTCATAGAATTTACTCCTACTGTCAAATAATCAAAGTTAAGTTCACCAAAAAGTCAGGATTTCACTTGAGTTTTTAATGAACGGTTAATTATTGGACATTCGTTCTAATAAAGAGTTCCGGCGAGACGCTTTAACAATGGCCAATTATGCTTTTTGAGTCAGATAGCAGAAAGGATTTGAAACTCGGTTAAGACAAAGTGATCGGTCATTCCGCTGACGTAATCAATCAATAATCTTGCCCGGTAATACCATTCCAGTTCGTCCTGTTCTTGAGCGGAGTAACAGCTGTCAGGCAATGATTTCACTGCCCGATGATACGCCATTTTGTGTTTGCAAGAGAGTCGGTGGTAAAGACGTTGCTCGATAAAATGTCGGCTGGAATCTTTTTTAGCAATACCGACGAACTCTGCACCGGGTAACTCCAGCAGAGGCTGGAAAATATCCATCAATCCCATCAGGGCAGAGTAGCCCCTGAGTTCTGGTGTTTCCTTCTCCATACTGGTAAAGACGTAGCGGATAGCGACGGTTTTCAATGTATTCAGTGCAAGGTGCTGGTCGGACTGGCCGTCGATCAGTGGCTCATCCAGAGTTCCGTCGAAGACAGCCTGATGCTGTTGCAGATAACGCTTTGCTGCATAATCCACCAGATCTCTGACCAGCCGGGTGCGCAGTCGGACAATAAACTCCTGCTTGTTATCGCCGGCTCTGCTGATCGCAGACTCCATAATATTGGGCAGATAGTCGTTATCTACAGTCAATTCTTCCCAGACCCCATAGAGACTGAAGCGAAGATCGCGGAAAGAGAGAATCCCCTTGTCGACGGCATCTTCAAGATCGGCAATGCAGTAGGAAATATCGTCGGCGGCTTCCATGATGTAAACCAGTGGGAAGCGGCAACCCTCATCAATAGCCAGATGCTGCCGGATGTCGGACACCAGATCGGCTTCTGAAAAATAATAACCCGGCTTTTTCTTACGGTAAGCATCGGGTGAGTCTTTATCAGGTCTTGGTTCGTAGGGCGTGCGGGTGTATTTCATCAGCGCGCCCATCTGGGAATAAGTCAGGTTCAGGTCCTGAAGATGATGAATAATTCTTAACGCCTGAGCATTGCCTTCATAGGTATACAAGTCTGGTAGCAGGGTTGATTCCAGCAGCACTGAGCGGGCTTTCTGACCTTTGAACGCTTTTTCATGACAAAGCCGGGCTTTATCCTGCATCCAGCGGCTGATGGCCGCCTCGCCAAAATGGCCGAACGGAGGGTTGCCAATGTCGTGCATCAGGCAGGACATCTCAACCAGATTGATAAAAGATGTTTCTTGGTTTTCCAAGCCCAATGATGTTAACTGATCGGCTTCGGACAGGCGTTGAAGAATCGTCTGTGCCAGAAACCGACCGGTTTGTTGCACTTCCAGAGAGTGCGTTAGACGACTGCGAACAGCGGCATTGGTCTCCAGAGGGTAAACCTGAGTTTTTTGTTGCAGTCGGCGTACGGCAGCGGACTGAATGATTCGGCCCCGGTTACTCTCTGTTTCCGTTAACAGATCCCGATCCGGGTCGGCAGAACTGACTCTGGGTCGAGTGCAGGTGAGTTTAGTCAGATAGTTCATGCTGATCATAGTCGGCAGGAGCCCCTTTAAGGTGAGGTTTGCCTTGGCTCTGCAGATGCTGAAACACCGAGTGTCAGCAAATGCATAGGGTTGTGGACACAGGAATAAACCATTATTACAGCTCTGCCGGACATTGACCTTCGAATATCAATTGAACGTATTCCCGCTCCAGATATCCCGGTTTGCACGTCAAATAATGCAACAGGAGTTCATCAGCAAGCCTGCGATCAACCTCCGGGCATTCCACTTTGTAATTGAGAATAGACAGCATCTTGCAGTTGAAATTGAAAATCCAGTTTTGCACCGTACTCGATGGATGAATGGAATCTATATAGAAATGATCACTGCGGTTCTTGCAGGGACTCGCCTTATAACTTTCGCAGATATCCACCTGAGCATTATCAGAACAGCCTCTGAAGGTGACATCAAGACAGGGCGTTTCAGTGTTAACATCTCGCTGGCGAGCCTGTTCTAACATAATGTCAAACATTCTGTTGTAATCGAAAAACAGCAGTAACAGGTCAGGATACTTTTTTTTCAGCCGGAAAAACGCTTTCACGGCCATCCGGTTATGATTGATGATCACCTGATGCACTTCCTGACGATCCTCTGAATTGCGCAGGCAGGGTGTTTTAGTAACATCGGGAAGCGTCCCCCAGAAAATGGTTCTGGCCCCATGTTCATAGAGATTTTCAATAGCCGCTGACAGCTTGGCGATCACCAGGTGGTAATTCCAGTAACGGTTGAGATAATCATTAGCGCCACCTGCCAACATAAAAACCTGCCCCTCAGAAAAGGGGGAATGATGTTGCAGCAGATGATTAACCTGTTCCTCAACCGAACTCAGAATAGGCTTTCCGCCTCTGATGCTATTGGTGAGAAAACTGATATTGGCCAGCCGACTTTCACCAAACAGAAAGGACCAGAAAAAATCCACTAACACTTCTGAAAAACCTACCACTGTGCTGCCGCCATGAGACTGATCGACATACTCGGTTTTATTGGATGGATTCAGATACAGGGCTTTGGCTATCAGTTCCGGCGCCATCAGATCATCACAAAAACGCCCTTCGTGATAATTGGCACCGGGTATGGCGCCACAAAAACTGCCAAAAACAAAGCCCGGTAACATACGACCGCCCCAGGGATAAAGTGCCATTTGACGTTCATCCAACGTACCGCTGCCTTCAAGAAATCGACTGTAGCTGTAAAAATTCCCCGAATCAACGGTGCTGTCTCCCACCACAAAGACATTGCTGACAGGCAGGGGCTCCCGGGCACAAAAGCGTTCAGTGAGTTTGGGATAAAACATCTTTTCGTACGCTAAACAAGGTAACGACAACAGCAATATCATACTAAGCCACCCACGAATCATAGTGAAACTCCCATTAGGCCGACCAGTAAAAAGCTGAGGATTATAGTGGATTACCCTTTAGGTTTGGTGAAAAAAGCGTGAAATCATCCGAAGTACCGGGGTGTACGGCCCCGGCAAGGTTGTTAACTTACATGATATTGAATGATATGCCTGGCGAGGTAAGGAGTGTTGGAAACTTGGTTTGAAGCCTCAATAATAGCGGTTTAGTATCCTGTAAAGTCTCACGACCAGTCTTATTGTTTGGTACTGAAGAAGCGGGATCAAGCTTCATTCTTTTATTCTTTTCATCTTTAAAAGGATCTTCAAAAGCTCCATCAATCTGATTGGTTTGTGACGAATTAACCTCCATATTCTGAGGTGTTTCAATGCTTACTGCCGCATCAAAGTGCTCCAGTAGAGCTACTGAACTGGGGTAGTGGATAAGATAGGCTGAAGACTGATGGGGGTTGGTCAGAATTTGGGCGACGAAGAGCCTGGCTTGATCGAAATTTTGGCTTAACAACAATTGCAAAAGGAGTGCCCTTTGACTTTCAGAGAGATCAGGAAAGGTATAGTTTTTGTTTTCTAACAGAATTGCCAAAAGGTTAGGAGCAAAATTTACCCAGCGTTTCAGGTCATAAATCTCGCGATGAGCCCCATAGTCACCTTGTGTAATCACTGGAAACCAGACTCCCTGTGTCGGTACAAGCAAGGCAATAAGCTGAGCATCGCCAAATTGTTGTAATCTGCCCAACTCCGATTGAGCGAGTGAGGCTGAGTCAGTAATGACATTATTATTGAGAACGGATGGAATCACGTCAGCATCGATCCCCAATAGTAGCTCTAGTTCTTGCATCAGTTTTTCCTTGTCAGGATAATCCTGAATCGTTGAATAAATCTGACGAAGGTTATAATCCATAATCTGCCTAACTGCTTGCTGGTCCCATACGTCCCATACGCCTGCTTGTCCTGACCGTCTATTCCGGTTGAATATCTCTGCAATGGACGAGAACATACAGTTGCCATCGCCATTTATCCTTATCAGCTCAAAACCATCGGGGACAGGGTTATGGCAATAATCGGGTTCAAAAATCTGCTTTTTGGGGTATCCCTTTTCCATCTTTTTATATAATTGCCCTACTTGTTGCCTGATGCGTTTGTCTTCTTTCATGCAAGCTTTGTGAAAAGGCTTTACCAGCGTCTCTTTTGGTTTGCCAGTGGTTCTGTTTGTCGTACGTCCTTTTCCTCTTATGGGGTTTTCAGTTTCATAAAGTTCACGACAATGGTAACAGGTTTGTCTGAAACCACCTTTTCCATTCGGAGCATTAACCAGAAGCTCTGGAGTCTTTTTCCTGAATAAAGAGATTAATTCATCCGTTTTATCTTTGCTGGAAAAAAACGAATTTTGATCTTTGCTTTTCAGTAAAGCTTGCAGTGAAGCTTTTACATCTTGAATTTTTGTTCGATCTTCGTATTTTTTCAAAACACTTAACATAAACTTATTTAAAAACTCTTCGGATTCGAAATCCAGATCGCCGGAGTAATACTTGGCGGTAGGAAACAAGTGATCAAGAAAAAGTGGCATAATATTTTTCTCACCATCAACAATCTTGCGCATATTCTTGATATTAAGCTGAAGCCCTTCAAGCTCATTGTCATAAAGAGTAAGGTCGAAAGCCTGTTTATGAAAAGAATTAAAAACTATTTTTGTGAAAAGGAAATCAACAATTTGTAGTACATTAAAAGCTACAGCAATATCTTTTTTGTTAGAAGCATAGATAGCATCCAGGCTAAATTGCTCAGGTTTTTCTATAAGCTGTTTGACTATTTCAGAACTTGCATCCAATTCGTTATGCATCAGAGCCCTGACACATGTTTCGATCAGATAGTTTAAAACGATACGATAAGTAATTTCTACCTTATCTGGAACATTCATACTGGATAAATATCTCAGGCTTGGGGTCAGATGTCCAAGAAAAAATGCCAAATCCCCGATAACATTATTGTCAATATTCCCATTAATGAGACTTTCAAAAAAAGCATTATTTTCTTTAGCAATTGAATAATTCTCGTCACTTATGAGGAGAGACATCTGAACTCTTTGCAGCAAAAACTCCAAATAGGCCTGAGTTGGCATCCATTTATCGTCCTCCGATAATAATAATGCTTTGGTAATAATGTTATTACCTAGATTTGAAACGGAGGCTTTTTTGAGGTTGTTTGGAATTTTAAATTTATATCTTGATAAATCATACATTGACATTAAAACGAATTTTTTTTCAACGTCTGACATATCATCTCTAACTTTGGGTATCCAGATATTAGGTAGGCTTCCATATTGAGTTCCCCCTCTATAGCGTTCTGTTGTCTTTTGTGTTTCTAAAGGCAAAAAAATCTTATATTGGTGAAGCATATTATTAGATTTTGCCAACTTCTTATTGTCAACAAGATGTATTTCCCATTTTATGAGTTTACGTGGAGCTCTTTTTTTAGCTAGATCGTTATGCATCAAGTGGCGAGGATTTTCTGGGATAAAATAGTTGGCATAATAAAGAGGATAAGTTTTAGCTATTTCAAAGGCTCGACTTTCATAGCCAGGAACTTTAACAATCACTGGTAGAATGTCATGTTTTTTCTTGTGTTTGTTTTTTATCTTTTCTTTTCTACCTTCTTTTTCTGCTTCTTTTTTCTTCCTTATTGCACTCCATTTCTTTATGCCATATAAAACCTTTTTAAAATTATGCTCATCCAGTTTTTTATTCTTATAATAAACGACGGGTTCATTGTTATGAGGTATTTTGAATGCAGACTTCCTCCTGGCCTCATAGATCAGATCATGAAAATTTTTAATCGAGGTAAGCTCAAATTCCAGAACTTCAGCTTCACTATACATTTTAACAGGAATAAAAATATCAGTCTTTATTGACTCTGAATCATCTGATTTATCGAATTCTGAATCCAAATCATCCATTACCAAATAATCAAAAACTGGATCATCGTCATCTTTTATTCTTTCTCGTACACTATTTGCTATCTTATTATGATTCGTTTCTATATAAAGAGGTGTGTCAATTTTTTTTGCCTGAGTATTTGCTAATATTATTTCCTCTGTAATCAAGCTCTGAGGGCTTTTTTGATGAAAATTGTATGCAAGAATACCACTTGTTTTTATATCGAAGTCAGTTGTCACACAATTGATAATATTCAAAATTTGATTTTCTATAGAAAATTTCTCTGGTCCATAATGCACACATTTTGAATAACTCCGCGACCAATTTTTGTATAAAATGCCGAGGTATTCTTTAGAGTTTCTATAACTGTTTGTCAGGAAAAGATCACTGTGAAAAAGATGATACATTTTTGGTCCATATTCAACATGAACTGTTGGTCCTTCGTTGCCTACATTGTCAAAACTAAACACTACTCTAAAAAATGCATCTTGCCACCAACCATAGGGTACTACAAAATCCAGAGATACTCTAAACATATTGTCATCATTGATACTGAATCTAAATTTGTCTGGATACCTATTATCCAGAAAGGTTTGAAGTCGATCAACTGCCATATAAATCTCTCTGGCTTTGGATGCGGAGTTTCTTATGGGTGATAACTTCGGATAGTCTGATGTATTATCGTGTGAATTTTTGGGTGAATTTTTAGGGTAAATTATTTGATCCCCATCTTCTAAGTTTCCTTGCCGGATTATATTGACATTATTTAAAACAAGTTCTCCATTACGTAGTAGATGAAGTTTACGATAAGGAGTGCTATGTGGATGTATTAATCGATAATCAAAGTCTTTGTTTTTCTCTGCCTTAATAGTACATGGTCCCAAGGATTGATATTGCCGAAATTCATAGGACAAATTTACCCAGTCTATACCCTCTGTGGGCACTTGCTCAGCTCTTTCTGATAATAATCTGTCTACATAGTCAGTAACAACACCGGCTGCTCTATTATCCTTAGTGATTTTTATGATAGCTTTTTCTTTACCGTGATGAATCATTGCCTGAACAAGATTGAAAGTTCGTAACAGGGGGTAGGGTATTCCCAACTTGGTAGTATTATCACTCCTCTTAACACTCAATTTTTCAGCTGTTTTCCTATTTTCGCTTATAAAAAAATGATTTCTTTTTCTTCTGTTAATGCATGCCATCGCTCTGTTAATGTAAAGTTCAGCTTCCCTATACAAATGTTTTGTTTTCAGCTCTCGGTCAATTTCTTCATACTCTTGAAGGGTGAGTTGTTTTAGTATGCTTATTTGGTTTTCGTTAAGTGCAAGAGCACTCCCTGACATCAGAGCTATCAATAAAATGAAATATTGAATGAAGTTTTTATTTGATATAGATAACGCAGTAAGAATCATACTTGGGAATCCCCATATATCTTAAAATTTTCTGAATTGAACGCTATTTGAGTAGCTTTACTAATCCCTGTAGACAGTCAATAGTAGCTTGTTTTGATAACATCTGTTTTACGATTGCTGCTATTCATGTATAAGTGAATAAGGCCACATGGGTTACACGACGATTACCAGCCGCCTGAACTTGCGTGGCTTTGTCAATTCTTTGAAGCAAACCGTTGTGTTCCATAAAAATTTGTCGTGAAGGGTGCGCCATATCATTGGAGATCTGATACGGTATGCGGCTAAGATTTGGAAGCCGGTAACGCCGTTCTATAGTTCCAATTACCGGCTTATGGCAAGTTTTGCGACACCCATTTCGCGGCGCCGGGAGTTTTACTTACATGGTATTGGTCGGAGTGTCTGGCATGGAAAGGAGTGCTCGAGCCCTGGTTTGAATCATTAATGATAAGGGGTTTTGGTCCTCCAAAGTTTCATGTGCAGTCTCATTGGTTGAAACGGAAGAAGCGAGGTCAAGCTTGATTCTTTTCTTATTTTCATCGATGGAAAGCGCTTCAAAAGCCTCAATCATCTGAGTCATTTGTGACGAATCAAACTCTGTATTCTGGGGCGATTCAATGCTTATTGCTACATCAAAGTGTTCCAGGAGAGCCTGTGAACTGGGGGAGTGCATAAGATAAGCTGAAGACTGATGGGAGTCTGTCAGAATTTGGGAGACGAAAAGCTTAGCTTGATCGAAATTTTGGTTTAACAACAACTGTAAAAGTAATGACCTTTGGCTTTCAGTGAGATCAGGAAAGCTATAATTTTCGTTTTTTAACAGCATAGCCAAAAGGTAAGGAGCAAAATTGACCCAGCGGTTCAGGTCATAAATCTCGTGATAAGAACCACGATGACCTTGTGTAATGACTGGGAACCAGACACCCTGTGTCGGTACTAGCAATGCAATCAGCTGGGCATCACCAAATTGTTGCAATCTGGCTAACTCCGATTGACCGAAAGAGGCTGAATCAGTAAGGACGTTGTAATCGAGAACGGCAGGAATAACGTCAGCGTCGATCCCCGATAGTAACTCAAGCTCTTGCATCAGTTTTTCCTTGTCAGGATGACTCTGAATCGTGGAAAAAATCTGACGTATGTTATCCTCCATAATTTTCCTTATTGTTTGCTGGTCCCATTTACCAGCTTGTCCTGACCGCCCAGTCCGGCTGTATATCTCTGCAATTGAGGAATACATACAGTTACCATCGCCATTAATTCTTATCAGTTCAAAACGAGATTGAATCTTTAACAATAAGGGATTGAGATCCTCTAAAGTTTGACTATCAATCTCTTTGTTTGAAACTGAAGAAGCAGAATCAGAACTCATTCTTTTACTATTTCCGTTGATGGAAAGCGCTTCTAAAGTGTGATCAATCTCCAAATTCTTGGGAGTATCAGGACTTATTGCTGCATCAAAGTGTTCCGCGAGGGCCACAGAACTGGGGTAGTGAATAAGATAAGCTGAAGCCTGATAGAAGGCTATCAGAATTCGGGAGATGAAGCCTTTCGCGTGTTCGAAATTTTCGTTTAACAACATCTGTAAAAGTGTTGCCCTTTGACTTTCAGAGAGATCAGGAAAGGTATAATTTTCGTTTTGTAACAGCATAGCCAGAAGGTTAGGAGCAAAATTGACCCAGCGCTTAAGGTCGTAAATTTCGTGAAAAGGTCCATCGTGACCTTGTGTTATCACAGGGAACCAGACACCCTGTGTCGGCACTAGCAAGGCAATCAGCTGAGCATCACCAAATTGTTGCAATAGGGCTAACTCCGACTGAGCAAAAGAGGCTGAATCAGTAATGACATTGTTATCGAGAACCGCTGGAATAACGTCAGCATTGATCCCCAACAGTAGCTCAAGCTCTTGCATCAGTTTGTGCTTGTCGGGATGATTCTGAATCGTGAAAAAAATCTGACGAAGGTTATCATCGATAATCTGCCTTATTGTTTGCTGGTTCCATTTTCCTGTTTGTCCTGACCCTCTATGCCTGTTGAAAATCTCTGCAATGGATGAGTACATTGAGTTTCCATCGCCATTAATTCTTATCAGCTCATAACCGTCAGGAACGGGAATGTGATGAAAATAGTAGGGTTCATAAATCTGTGTTTTAGGGTATCCTATTTCCATCTTTTTATATAATTGCCTTGCTTGTTCCCTGATGCGTTTGTCTTCAATCATACATGCTTTGTGAAAAGGCCTTACCAGTGGTTCTTTCGGTTTTTTAGAGCTTCGGTTTGTACGACGGCCTTTCCCTCTTATGGGATTTTCAGTTTCATAAACTTCACCGCAATGGTAACAGGTTTGTCTGAAACCACCTTGTCCATTCGGAACATTAACCATAAGCTCAGGCGTATTCTTTCTGAATAAAGAGATTAATTTCTCCGTTTTTTCCTTACTGAAAATATCCGATTTATGTTCTGTGTTTTTCAGAAAAGATTGCAGTGAAGCTTTTATATCTTTATTTGTGGTTCGATTTAAGATTTTTTGCAAAACTTTTGAGGTAAACTTATTTGAAAAAATGTTAGTTTTGAAATCAAGATTATTGGAGTAATGCCTCGCGGCAGGTAACAAGTGACTCAAAAGTAGTGGAATAAGATTTTTCTCACCATCAAAAATTTTACGCATGCTCTTGATACTAAGCTGAAGACTTTCTAACTCATTCTCATAAAAAGAAAGATCTAAAGCTTTATTATTAAAAGGATTGAAAAGGATTTTTGTAAAAAGTAAATCAGCAATAAATAATCCATTAAAAGCTACAGCAATGCTGGATTTGATGGAAGTGTGAATATCCTTCAGGGTAAATTGATCCGGTCTTTCTATAAGTTTTTTAACTATTCCAGAACTTGCGTCAAATTCGTTATCAGTCAGAGTCCTTACACATACTTCAATGAGATAGTTTAAAACAATACGATAAATAACTTCTACCTTATCTGGAGCATTAAAACTGGATACGTATCTCAGGCTTGGAGCCAGGTGTCCAATAAAAAAGCCCAAATCCTTGATAATATTCTCATCAATATTTCCACAGATGACACTTTCAAAAAAAACATTATTTTCCTTTTCAATTGAATAATCTTCATGACTTATAAGGAGAGACATCTGAACTCTTTGCAGCAAAAGTTCCAAATGGCTATGGTTTGACAACAAATCATGGTCCTGTGTCTTTAATAGTGATTTGATTATAATATTGTTACCAAGATTTAAAACGTGCGCTTTTTTAAGGTTGTTTGGAATTTTGAATTTTCTTCTTGATAAGTCATACATTGACATTAAGGCGAATTTTTTTTCAACGTCTGACATACCATCTCTAACAGTAGGTATCCAGACATTGGCGAAACTTCCATGCTGAGCTCCATCCCTATAGCGCTCTGTTGTCTTTTGCATTTCTAAAGGTAAAAGAAGTTTGTATTGATAGAGCATATTATTAGCTTTTGCTATTTTCTTTTTTTTAGCTAAATGTATCTCCCATTTTATGGGCTTGCGTACCCCGGTTACGTTATGCATCTCGTTATACGCCCAGTGACGCGGATTTTCTGGAACATAATAGCTAACTGAATGAGCTATAGCATGCTCAAACGCTAGCCTTTCATAATCAGGAACTTTAACTATCATCGACAGGATGTTATGTTTTTTATTTATTATCTTGCCTTTCTCTTCTTTCTTATTTTTTGTATTTGTCTTTTCTATGTCATATAAAACCTTTTTGAAATTATTCTCATCCAGTTTTTCATTGTTATAATAAACAATGGGTTGTACATTTTTTGCTATTTTAAATCCCGACTTATTCCTGGCCTCATAGATCAGATCATCAAGATTTTTAATCGAAGTAGAATCAAATTCTACAATTTCAGCTTCACCATGCATTTCGGCTGGAATAAAAATATCAGTCCTTATTGATTTTATCTTTTCTATATTATCGTACTCAACATCCATAACCAAATAATCGAAAGTTGGATCTTCTCCAGCTTTTACTCTTTTATTCACACTTGTTTTTATCTTATTATGATCGGTTTCTACATAAACAGAATTGTCATTTTCTATTGCTCGAGTATTGACTTTTATTATTTCTTTTGTAATCAGATCCTGAGGGCTTTCTCCATATTCATTACGTGAAAGAATACCTTCTGATCTTATATTGGAGTCAGCAGTCAGAAAATTGATAGTATTTAATATCTGCTCTTCCACAGAAAAATTTTCCGATCCATAGCGTACACGTCCTGGGCAATCAAACCACCAACGTTTGTTTAAGACGCCATTCATTATGGGAGGGCCGTCACTGAGTCTTTGAGAATTTTTATGGGTCTCCTCAATGCAAAGACGTATACCGGGAACATTGGATACTCTTGGTCCAGATATAACATAAGTGTCTGGTCCTTCGTTGCCAATATTGTCAAAAAGATAATCTATTCTAAAAAATGCATCTTTCCACCAACCATAGGGAGCTACGAAATCCAGGGATACCTTAAGCATATTTTTTTCATCGATACTGAATCTAAATTTATCTGGATACCTCTTATTAAGAAAAGTTTGAAGTCTATCGACAGCAATATAAATCTCTCTGGCTTTGGATGCGGAATTTCTCTTGGGTGATAATGGGTTAGGTTTGAATTTTTTAAAAGAGTTAGGATAGATTATTTTATCTCCATCCTTTAAGTTTCCTTGTCGAATTATATTGACATGGGTCAAAATATATTCTCCGTTGCGTAGCAGGTGTAGTGAATGGTGAGCAGGAGGGCGTCGCTGGTATAGTACATAATGTGGGTGGTCGAATGAACATATTGATTGACAATTAAAGTCTTTATTTTTTTCTGTCGTAATAACACGCGTTATTTTTTTAGCGAAATTTCGATCTTCAAAAAACACATGTACCAGCACCGTATCCATTGTGGTCTTTTGCTTAGCTTTTTCCGATAATAATCTATCTACATAGCTTTCAACAACAATGGCTGCCCTATTTTTTTTATGCGTAACCTGATCTTCATTTGTTAATTGTGTTTGCTCGGTAGATTCCACTTTACCATAGTGAATCATTGCCTGAACAAGATTAAACGTCCTGAGTAGGCTGTAAGGTATACCGAACTTGCTAGTATTGTCGTTAGCCTTAACAGCCATTTTTTCAGCTATTTCCCTGTTTTTTCTTATAAAAAAATTATTTCTTTTTCTTCTATTTATGTTTGACATCACTTTGTTAACGTAAAATTGAGCTTGTACATATAAATCTTTTTCTTTAAGCTCTCGATCAAGTTCTTCATATTCTTGAATGGTGAGCTGTTTTAGTATGCTTTTTTGAGTTTCGTTCAGTGCAAGAACACTGTCTGATATCAGGGTTATTAATAAAATGATAAAATAAATGAATTTTTTATTTGATTTAGATAAAACAGTAAGAATCATACTTGGGAATCCTTATGATATCTTAAAAGCTTCTGAATTGAACGCCGCTGGTTGAGCAGCCTTACTCATCGCAGTAGCCAATCAATAATAGTTTGTTTTAAAAAAAACCGCCTCCCAATTGCTGGTACTGATGTTTAAGTTAATAAGGCCTCATAGGTTACACGACGATTAACTGTTGCCTTAACTTGGGTCGCCTTTTGAATTCCCTGAAATATTAACTTACATAGTATTGTCTGTGGTGATAAGCAGCGCTCCAGCCGCGGTTTGAATCATTAATGATAAGGGATTGCGATCCTGTAAAGTCTCACGGTCAGTGTTATTGGTTGAAACTGAAGAATCAGCCTCTGTATTTTGGGGTGTTGCAGGGCGTACTGCTGCATCAAAGTGTTCCAGGAGAGCCGCTGAACTGGGGTAGTGAATAAGATAAGCTGAAGCGTGATGAGGGGCAATTGTAAGTCTTGAGACCAAGAGCGCAGCTTGATCGAACTTTTGGTTTAACAACAATTCTAAAAGTGTTGCTCTTTGACTTTCAGAGAGATCAGGAAAGGTATAATTTTTGTTTTGTAGCAGAATAGTCAACAGGTTGGGAGAAATATTTACCCAGCGATTAAGGTCATAAATCTCGTGATTAGGCCCGTAGTCGCCTTGTGTAATCACAGGGAACCACACACCCTGTGTCGGAACTAACAATGTAATAAGCTGGGCATCGCCAAATTGTTGTAATTTGGCTAACTCTGACTCAGCGAAAGAAGCTGAATCGGTAATGACATTGTTATCGAGAACGGCTGGAATCATGTCAGCATCGATCCCCAATAGAAGTTGAAGCTGTTGCATCATTTTTTTCTTATCAGGATGATTCTGAATAGTGGAATAAATCTGGCGGAGGTTATAATCCATAATCTGCCTTATTGTTTGTTGGTTCCATACGTCTGCTTGTCCTGACCGACCATTCCGGTTGAATATCTCTGCAATAGACGAGTACATGCAATTACCATCACCATTAACCCTTATCAACTCAAAACCATCGGGGACAGGATTATAGTGATAATCGGGTCCACGCAACTGTTTTTTGGGGTATCCCTTTTCCATCTCTTTGTATAATTGATTTGCTTGTTTCTTGATGCATCTGTCTTTTTCCATACATTTCTTGTGAAAAGGCCTTACTCTTATTTCTTTTGGTTTACCAGTTTTTTTGTTTGTCTTGCATCCTTTTCCTCTTATGGGGGTTTTAGTTTCATAAATTTCACGACAGTGGCAACAGGTTTGTCGGAAGCCACCTTGTCCACTCGGAACATTAACTAGAAGCTCCGGAGTGTTTTGCCTGAATAAAGAGATTAATT
>NZ_JAHHPR010000090.1:0-2001 GCF_024606255.1 Endozoicomonas sp. SESOKO3 | reverse complement strand
TATTTCCCCAAAAGCCAATCTTTAATTTCTGCTGTAAAATTAACGGAAAGAGAGGCGATGCAACGAGAGGTATTAACAATATGTTGCGCCAGAGGTAGCATTTATTTTGGCTCTGGAGAATGTCAAAATCAATTGAATTATGATATTGAAGATATGATTTTTAATAGTGATCTGGACCATAAAGCAGAGTTACATAAACCAGAGAACCCGACTAGAACAAATAACGAGGAAAAAGGTTGGCACTGCCACATTAAAGTAAATAGAAAAGATCTTCCTGATTTTTTAGGGCGCGTTTTTATAAGGCATAAAGTAGATACGACTAACGATGCTACTCATAAAAGTCAATTTTTGTACTCGATGTCGGCGCTTAGAGAAACACCCAGTCTTGGTGGGCTTACTTTTAAAGATGGGAGCATTACACAAAATGCTGAATGTACCGATATGAAAAAAAGTTCACCTTTAAATACAGATAGCTTTAGGTCAGTTGAGTATATTGATTAAAGCTCGTAACACCCGCTTCAGCCACGTGCCTGAGGCGCAACGGATGGTGGGACGAAGTCTCAAAACGAAATGGTATCATTTGTTAGCTGTTATGCTTGTTTTTCAAGGATAAGTACAATGAAAAAATATATTTTAATAATCGCAATATTCTGCTCATTAGTAATTCAACATGCAAAGTCAGACACCTCGCTCTTAAAAACAGAGGATGAATTTAACTCTTTGCACACATTAATAAATATGAGCCTCACAGACTCAGACTCAGACTCAGACTCAGACTCAGACTCAGACTCACTGAATATAGAAGATAAAGAATCCAACATAATGATCGTTCTAATAAAAGAGTTAGATTTTAACAATCAACTTTATTATGGATTATTATCAGGTGCAATACATTCTATACAATATCAAATTTTGGCTATTTTCGTTTTACGCCCTCTGTCATTAATACATGACCCATACAATGGAGAATTAAAATTTAATGAGGCTATTATAGGAGCTGTCATTGAAGAGGTGATATTTAATGGACACTTACTCCGTTTAATCAATTTCTCTATAGAATCTGCAACTAATAGAATCAACAATCATGATGAAAAAATATTTATTTTTAGTAACATCATCAAATCTACATTGTTTGGACTTTTACATCTTACCAACCCTAACCCATTAACAGCACAAGTCGTGATGTCAACGATAAACTCATTCAGTAGAGGACTGCTTTCTAAACATTATGGTTTACTAAGTGCGACAGTATCTCATGTTACTTTAAACTCCATTGGCTATTTAATCTACCTTTATAAAGGAAACTCTTTTTAGCAGCTAACCGCTATTAGAAGTCAAACGTGCGACGTTAGATATTATACTCCCCAAGTCTTCCGCAGAACCTCCTCAGTTTTTTTATTCTTAGTCAAAGTAATTTTGATAACTTTCAAAATCTGCTTTAGCTTTCAGATATTCTTGGCCTCCCGGAAAGCCTTTGTTTTTGTCGGGAGGTAAAAATAAAAGCTCTGTTAAAACTTCATTGTTTTTTCTTTTCCACTTGACTTCATACCTTGGCAATATAAGTGATAAGAAGTCCCCCGACTCCTTTGTAAATCCAAACCAACGACCTGTATACCAGTACAAATCATCATCTAAAGACACACCTATTGGTCGTTCTGAATATTCATGTTTTATTCGATTAAATATAGGAAACGCACCAAAAAAGCCAGCCAAATAAGAACTTTCAGGCAAATCAAAACTAAAAAACGTGCAACCACCTCCGTATGCAGAGTTTATTTCGGAGACAACATTAACACCCATGTAGTTATATTCAAAAAAACCCATGGATAAGTCTTCGGGCAATTGCTGTATAGGGTGAAGATCTATTCTATTTCCTCGTTCGTCTCCCAAGTAAAATTTATTCTCATATTGATCACCTTGTTGTCCAATTTCTTGCCTTGTCGCTTCACTTAGCTTTAAAATCAGGTAACCTTTTTCACATTGGTCGGGAGAAGCCTTAAC
>NZ_JAHHPR010000089.1:0-1707 GCF_024606255.1 Endozoicomonas sp. SESOKO3 | reverse complement strand
ATTTTCAGAACTCACGCCAATGACCAGAACTTCAGTGTGATTGTCGAAACCCTGACCCAACACGGGCAACAACAGGCCATGATCCAAAAGTACATTCCCGAGATCAAGGCAGGTGACAAACGCATACTTCTGATCGACGGCGAACCCATACCTTACGCTCTGGCACGTATTCCCGCCGAGGGTGAACTGCGTGGCAACCTTGCCGCCGGCGGCAGTGGTGTGGGTCAGGCGCTGACCGAAAAAGATTACTGGATCGCTGAACAGGTGGCTCCGGTACTGAAAGAAAAAGGCCTGCTGTTTGTCGGGCTGGACGTCATTGGAGAATACCTGACCGAGATCAACGTTACCTCACCCACCTGTATACGACAGTTGGATGATCAGTTTGGTATCCGCATTGGTGACAGGTTGATGGATAAGATTGAGGAGAAGTTGTCTGTCCTGTGATCAAAAAAAGGGGGAGGGTTTTATCCCCCCCTCTTCATCGAGAAACATTTCATTCAGAATCAGTTAAATTTCTTTGAAGACGACAATAATTGTATGATTCTTTGAAGCTTGTGGTACATTTGATCGAGATAAAATCTTTCATCATTGTTAAAACAGCATGGAAAGCTTTGTTTAAATTTCTTGATTTTGGATTGAAGTTCCTTACCCAATTGAAGAAGCAAAGACTTATCTTTATATTTCGTCGAAAAAAATGTTGCCAGTCTTAAACGATGTTCATTATCAACTTCATCAATACCAAATTTTTTATTAAACTGAGTTGCGGCTTTAAATGCATTTTTGATGGTCTCTTTATCGGCGTCCTCTCTATAAGCGGCATCCATAGCCTGATTCAGAATATCATTTTCAAGTTTACTCTTCATTTGGTGCGCACGAGTTTCAAAAACTTTCATACTACCTATTGGGTCTAACCTTTGAAATGCATCAACAATGGCACCAACCATACGGCTAAAAATATTTTTCCTGCCTGTTTCAGCTGTGACATTGACATCAACTAATCTATTTTCATCGCTACTGGCACAGACAGAAACACTGTAATTTCTGTCTGCTTGCACTGAGTGAAATGTCACTTCTTTCTCGCCACCTTTGAACCCACCAATTCCGTCAATGAGTGTTCGATCAACCAGAATATTTTTCCAGTTATTGATGTTAGTGAGATTGGCTGCTGGACATCCCTGTATATTCATACCCATTACCTCCATGGCAGTTAATCAATAAAATAAATACTCCTATCACTTGGGATAAGCATTAAATATGTTTTAAAAAGATATAGAAAATTCACCCTGACGATAATGACCGCTCAGTTAGCAACACTGACAACAAGATTGTCTTGTCCCCTGTCAAAGAAGAGTTAACACTTGAAGCCCTGCTTGAAGGAAGCCCGACCGAACGTCTGGTCATGACCGACGAGGACAAAGAGTGGGTGGACATGTTACCTGTCGGTAAGGAAGTTTGATGTACATACCAGAGCGAGGCGATATTGTACTCATCAATTTTGAACCCGGTAGTGGCAGGGAGATCATGAAAACCCGCCCGGGTTATGTGCTTTCCCGTAGACTTCTTAACCAGCATACAGGGCTCGCCATCATCGCCCCTGTTACCAGTACCATTCGAGGTGTCAAACTGGAAGTGCTGTTAACCAAAACAATGACGACCCACGGGTCTATTCTGGTTCACCAGATGAAATCCATGGATTTTGAGTGCCGG
>NZ_JAHHPR010000088.1:0-8345 GCF_024606255.1 Endozoicomonas sp. SESOKO3 | reverse complement strand
TAATTCCTGTCGTAGTTGGGCTATCAGTTCATTTTGTTGTTGAATGACTATTGACGGATCCTGATGCTCAGAATCCGATTCCTCAACGGAACCGTCGCTGTCTGGCGATGATGCCTCCGATAATGTAGGTGTGAGGTCAATACCCACAATACTGTATGTAAACACATGCATGCCACCCAGAGTATCCATAAACTCAGGTACGGGGTGCGAATTTCCAGAGCAGCAATGGCTGGCTATATTCTGGTAGATCATAGGCAAAAGCTCGTATGGCAAGCAGCAGATCAACATGGCTTCCAGTGTCTCATGCGATTCCGTTCCTGAATTCAGGCGCTGGAAAGCTGCTGTTGCCATTGCAGTTAAACCGATTAGAAGTGCTGTCTCTGCGTCCAATTCTGCCATATTTAATTGATTGGCAAGGCTTTGCGGAAAATTATATTCAGTGATATTTTCAGAAAGCAATGCACGGTCGAATGCTCGATCGTAGCTTTCTCCGGTATATATGTTATCCGACACTCTAAAGCCGACATAAAGTTCTTCTCTGGAAAGAAAGTGAGGACCAAGAAAAGCAAAAAACATCACGACCAGATCATTATTAACACTGACATGATGAGACTTATGTGCCGCCGGAGCTAAATAGAAACAGTTGAAATAAGGATTACTGTTGCCATTTATATTGGCAGACAAAAAAAATTGTTCAAAAAGATTTTTTGCCGTTTCATTAATTATCTCTCTATCTACCGAGCTTTGACCATTGATCCTATTTATATTAATAGCGAATATACGATGTATTAATCTCAGCATTCTTTGAATGCGACCTTTTCGATACAGGGAATCACCCATATTCACATAATGAAAATATAACTCGTTCAGACGATTAAAGCCTTGCTCAGTAACCTCGTAATCTTCACAGGTTTCCATTCGCTCATCTCCAGATAGATCGGCAGAGGCTAAATTAAGCCTGACAAAGCCAATGCGGATGTTTTCAAGTGGGCTCATGCCGGGTTGACTTGTGCTATTTTGTTGTTTTTTTGAAAGCGGTTTCCAGCTTGTCATTTGATACTGTAGATATTCTTCAAGGCCATAGGTGTCGTTTGCCAGCCCCTGCTGATAAAAAAACAAAAACAGTGAAAACAAAAGCGGATTAAAGGAATACCATAAGGTCATACTTTCACCTTCATTCGAAAAAACTGCACTACTCTAACTGCAAATCACCCTTAACAAATAATCAACTGTCGTATAAAGAAGCCTTGCAGACTTCATTATCCAAGGCTTTGGCAACAGACTGTTTAACCCCCGCTTTACTGCATTCCTCAAAAAGCTATACTAGCACTGTTCGCGCATTCAATAAAAAGACTTGTCTATAACCTTCATGTATGACGACGGTGTCTCCCGACAAAACGGACAGTCCCTCTGCTCATCTATAATTCGCCCGGCACAAAACTCGCAAAAACCAGCATGTCCACAACTTTGTAACACCCTAATGTCTGCCACTGGATTGAAACAAATTGGACATTTTTTGCTTCCTTCTGAGACTCCTCCAACTGCACCTGCTTCCTCCGTTGCAGGTTGGCTTGCTAATTCCTGTCGTAGTTGGGCTATCAATTCATTTTGTTGTTGAATGACTATTGACGGATCCTGATGCTCAGAATCCGACTCCTCAACGGAACCATCGCTGCTTGCCACCTCAGAATAATCCAATAGATATTCCAGGCTTTCTGCCGATGTTGCAGATGTGAGGTCAATACCCACAATACTCTGTGCAAAGTCCTGCATACCATCCTCGGTATACATAACCAAAGGTACAGGGCATGAGTGTCCTGGGCGGCAATGGCTAGCTATATTTCTGTATACAGTGGCAAGTAGCTCGAATGGCAAGCAGCTTATCAACAAAGTTTCCAGTGTCTCATGCGATTCCGATCCTGAATCCATGCGCTGGAAAGCTGCTGATGCCATTGCAGTTAAACCGATTAGAATTGCTGTTTCCGTGTCCAATTCAGCTGTATTTAGTTGATTGGCAATGCTTTGCGGAGAATTATATTCAGTGATGTTTTCAGAAAGCGATGCACGGCCGAACGCTCCATCGTAGCTTTTTCCGGTATATCTGTGAATCAACGTTCTAAAGTAAGTATAAAGTTCATCCTTAGAAAGAAAATGGGGACCAAGAAAAGCAAGAAACATCAGGACAAGACTGTTATTAACACCAACATTATGGGAGAGATGTGCCGTCGAACCCGGATAGAAATAATGGAAATAAGGATTAATGCTGTCATTTATGTTAACAGACAAAAAAAATTGTTCAAAAAGAATTTTTGCCCTTGCATTGATTAGCTCTTTCTCTGCTGCACTTTGCCCATTGGTCTTATTTATATTAATAGCGAATATACGATGTATTAGCCTCAGCACTCTTTGAATACGAACCTTTCGATACTGTGGGTGACCCATGCTCACATAATTAAAATAAAAGCTTATCATCAGTTTAAATTCTTGTTCAGCAACCTCATATTGTTCACAGATTTCCAGTCGCCCATCTCCGGATAGATCTTCAGAGGCTAAATTAAGCCTGACAAAGCCAATACGGATGTTTTCAAGTGGGCTAATGCCAGATTGATTTGTGCTATTTTGTGTTTTTTTTTCAAACGGTTTCCAGTTTGTCACATGATATTGGTGAAATTCTTCAAGACCATAGGTGTCGTTTGCCAGTCCCTGCTGATAAAAAAATAAACACACTGAAAACAAAAGCGTCTTAAGGGAATACCATAAGGTCATACTTTCACCTGCTCTCGTTTAAACAACTGCACTACTACAACTGCCATTTACCCTTGATAGAAAATATCTACTGTCGTATATATAAGCTTTACAGTACCCGTTATTCATGACTTTGGTAACAGACAGTTTAATCTCAACTTTATTACGCTCCACGAAAGGTTATAACAATCAATGAAGTTTAGAGTGGGTACAGCTGTGCCTCTCGTTCTTAAGCAAACACAAAGCATCAGGCAGTACGCCGACAAGGTTCGAGCCTTCAATAAAAAGACTTGTCGATAACTTTCACATATGAAAACGGTGTTTTCCGACAAAACGGACAGACCCTCTGCTCATTTATAATTCGCTCAGCACAACACTCACAAAAACCAGCGTGCCCACAATTTTGCAACAGCATAATGTCTTCGACTGGCTTGAAACAAATTGGACATTTTTTGGTTTCTCTTGTGGCTCCTCCAACTGCTCCAGCTTCTTCTGTTGCAGGGTGGCTTGCTAATTCCTGTCGTAGCTGGGTAATCAGTTCATTTTGTTGTTGAACGACTACTGACTGATCCTGATCCTCAGAATCCAACTCCTCAACAGACTCCTCACTGCCTGAATACTCAAAATAATCCACTAAAAAGTCCAGGTTTTCTGGCGATGATGGCTCCAATAATGAGGGAGTGGGATCAATACCCACAATATTGAGTGTAAACGCTTGCATGCCAACCAGAGTGTACATAGCCCCGGGTACAGGGCACGAACGCCCAGAGCGACAATGACTGGCTATATTGCGGTAAACATTGGGCAGAAGCTCGTATGGCAAGCATCTTATAAACACGGTTTCCAGTGTCTCCTGCGATTCCAACCCTGAATCCATGCGCTGGAAAGCTGCCGATGCCATTGCAGTCAAACCGATTAAAAGTGCTGTTCCTGCGTCCAGCCCGGCTGCATTTAACTGATTGGCAAGGCTTTGCGGAGAATTATATTCATTGATATTGTCAGAAAGCAGTGTACTATCGAACGCTTGATCGAAGCATTGTCCGGTATATATGTCACCCAACATACAAAAGCAGGTATAAAGTTCATCCTTGTAAAGAAAGTGGGGACCAAGAAAAGCAAGAAACATCAGGACCAAATCGTTATTAACATCTATATAATTGGACTGTGGAGCACCCGGAATTGAATAGAAATAATTAAAATAAGGATTGCTTACACCATTTATATTGACTGTTCCAAACAATTGCTCAAAAAGACTTTTTGCCGTTGCATCGATTAAATCTCTCTGTGCCAGGCTTTGTTGCCTAATGGTCATATTTATATTTATAGCGAAGATACGATGCATTAGCCTCAGCATTCTCTGAACGCGAACTTTTCGATAATGAAAATCACCCATATTCACATAATTAAAATAAAAACTGATCAGGCGATTAAAGTCTTGTTCAGCAACCTCGTAATTTCCACAGAGTTCCAGTCGATCATTCCCAGATACATCATCAGAGGCTAAATTAAGCCTGACAAAGCCAACACGGATGTTTTCAAGTGGACTCATGCCGACTAGATCTGTGCCATTTTGTTGTTTTTTTGAAAGCGGTTTCCAGTTCGCCATTTGATACTTGCGAAATTCTTCAAGGCCATAGGTGTCATTTGCCAGCCCCTGCTGATAAAAAAACAAACACACTGAACACAAAAGCGTCTTAATGGAATACCCTATGGTCATACTTTCACCCGCATTCGTTAAAACAACTGCACTAGCGAACTGTAATTTACCCGAAACAAATAAACTTTGTCGTATAAATAAGCCTTGAAGAATGACTCATTCAGGGCTTTTTCAGCAGACAGTTTAGCCCCGTTTTATTTCACTCCACAAAAGTTTGTAACAATCGATGGCATTTATAGTAGGTACCAATAATGGGCACAAAGTGTGACTCTTGTTCTCAGGGAAATAGAGTATCAGGCAATACACCAGCACTGTTCCCACAGTCAATAAAAAGACTTGTCGATAACCTTCATATATGAAAACGTTGCTTCCCTACAAAAGGGACAATTCTTCTGCTCATCTATAATTCGCCCGGCACAACCCTCGCATAAACCAGCGTGCCCACAACCCTGTAACACCATGATGTCTTCGATTGGCTTGAAACAAATTGGACATTTTTTGGTTCCTCCTGAAGCACCTCCAACTGCACCGGCTTCCTCCGTTGCAGGTCGGCTTGCTAATTCCTGTCGTAGTTGGGCTATCAGTTCATTTTGTTGTTGAACGACTATTGACTGATCATGATTCCCAGAATCTGGTGCCCCAAAGGAATTCTCACTATCTGAATCCTGATCGTTAAATACCAGATATTCAAGGCTTACTAACGAAGATGCCACTGGTAATACTGGTGTGGGGTCAATACCCACAATACTGTGTGTAAACTCTCGCATACCATCATCGGTATAAATAGCCCTCGGTGTCTCGTGCGAGCGCTGAGTGTGGCAATGGCAGGACATCCTGTCGTGAATAGTCGAGAGAAACTCGTATGGTAAGCATCTTATCAACAAAGTTTCCAGTGTCTCTTGCGATTCCTGTCCTGAATTCATGCGCTGAAAAGCGGCTGATGCCATAGCAGCTAAGCCGATTAGAAGTGCTGTTTCTGCGTCCAATCCAGCTGCACTTAACTGATTGGCAAGACTTTGCGGAGAATTATATTCATTGATATTTTCAGAAAGCAATGCACGATCACATGCTCGAGCGCAGATTTTTCCGATATATCTGCCAGACAGCACTTTAAAGCTGATATAAATTTCGTGCCTGGTAAGAAAATGAGGGCCAAGAAAAGCAAGAAACATCAGAACCAGATCCTTATTAACACGAATATAATTGCACTCAGGCGCCTCCGGAGCGGTGTAGAAATAATTGAAATATGGATTACGGCTGCCATTTCTGTTGACAGATAAGAACAAATTTTCAAAAAGGCTTAGTGCCTTTGAATTGATTAAGACATGCTCTTCCTGGTTTTTTCCATTGGTTATATTTATATTAATAGCGAATATACGATGCATTAGCCTCAGCATTCTTTTAATACGATTTTTTCGATGTTGAGGATCACCCATGTTCACATAATTAAAATATAAATCGTTCAGACGATTAAAGTCTTGCTGAGCAACCTGGTAATCTTCACAGGTTTCCAGTCGCCCATCTCCATATGCATTGTCAGTTTCCAGATTAAGTCTGACAAAACCAATACGAATATTTTCAACCAGGCACATACCGGGTTGACTTGTGCTACTTTGTTGTTTTTTTGAAAGCGGTTTCCAGTTCGCCATTTGATACTGGCGAAATTCTTCAAGGCCGTAGGTATCATTTGCCAGCCCCTGCTGATAAAAAAACAAACACACTGAAAACAAAAGCGTCTTAAAGAAATACTCTGGAGTCATACTTTCACCTGCTCTCATTAAAACAACTGAACCAGTACCACTGGAATTTATCCGAAATAAATTAACCACTGTCACAGCCTTGCAGGCCCTCTTATTCAGTGCTTTGGCAACAGATCAGCAGTACAGACACTTCAACGAGAAGACATGTCGAAAAGCTTCCTGTAGGAGTTCGATTTTATCCGACAAAAGGGACAGCCTCTCTGATCCTTTATACATTGCTCAATACAACCCCGGCAAAAACCAACGTGCTCACAACTTTCGAAGCCCATCATTTCTTTCAATGGCTCTAAACAAATTGGACATTCTTTTACTCCTCCTGAGGCTCCTCCGGCTGCACCGGCTTCTTCTGTTGCAGTTTGGTTTGCTAATTCCCGTCGTAGTTGAGCTATGACTTCATTTTGATATTGGATGACTATTGACGGATCCTGATCTTCAGTAGAACCCCCTCTGTCTGAATCCTGAGCATAATCCGATCGATAGTCCTGCCTTTCAGACGATGTTTCCGTTGTGGGGTCAATACCCAAAATACTGTGTGTAAACTCTTGCATGCCACTCAGGCTGAACATAACATTAGGTACAGAGCATGGGTGTCCCGGACTGCAAAAGTTGGCCATATTGTTGTAAACAATGGCCAGAATCTCGTATGGCAAGTATCTTCTCAACAATTTTTCCAGTGTATCTGGCCATCCCAGTCCTGAATTCATGTACTCAAAAGCGGCTGTTGCCATTGCAGTTAAACCGATTAGAAGTGCTGTTTCTTTGTCCAATCCGACTGCATTTAATTGATTGCCAATGCTTTGCGGAGAGTTTTCTTTATTCATACTTCCAGAAAGAAAGTCACGAATGAATACTCGACCGATACTTTCTCCGGTATAGCTGTAATCCAACATTTTGAAGTAGGTATCAAGATCCCCCCTGGAAAGAAAATGGGGACCAAGAAAAGCAAGAAACATCAGGATCAGACGGTTATTAACACCGACATAATTATGTTGGCGTTTCGCTAAACCATAGAAATATTGGAAAGAAGGATTACTGGCACCCTCTGTGTTTTCAGACAAAAATAATTGTTCAAAGAGGCTTTTTGCCGTTGTATTGATGAGTTCTTTGTCATCCGCTCTATGTCCATTGGTCTTCTTTATATTTATAGCGAATATACGATGTATTAATCTTAATGCCCTTTGAATGCGAACTTTTCGAAAAGGCATCTCCACATAATTAAAATAAAAGTTGATCATACGGTTAAAGTCTTGCTCAGAAACCTCGTAATCTTCACAGATTTCCAGCCGCCCATCTCCAAATACGTCCTCAGATTGCAGATTAAGCCTGACAAAGCCAATACGGATGTTTTCAAGTGGGCATATGACGGGTTGACCTGTTTGCCTTTGTTGTATTTCTGAAGGCGGTCTCCAGTTTTTTTTTTGATACTCACGATATTCTTCAAGATCATGGGTGTCATTTGCCAGCCCCTGCTGATAAAAAAACAAAATCACTGAACACAAAATCGTCTTAAAGGAATGTCCTAAGGTCATACGTTCACCTGAATTTGTTTACATAACTGCATTATTGAGCTGCAATTTATCCACAACAAATAAACCGCTGTCGCATAAGGAAGCCTTGCAGGCTCGCTTATTCAAGGCTTTTGCAACAGGCAGCTTAACCCCGCTTATTACACACGACATATAGCACTGTGCACACATTCAATGATGAGACATAAAGATGACCCTCAAGTATGATAGCGGTCTTTCCCTGCAAAAGGGACAGTCCCTCTGCTCATCTATAATTCGCCGAGCACAATTTTCGCAAAAGCCAGCGTGTCCGCAACTTTGTAACACCATAATATCTCCCACTGACTTGAAACAAATGGGGCATCCTTTTGCTCCTCCTGTGGCTCCTCCTGTGGCTCCTCCTGTTGCACCAGCCTCCTTTGTTGCAGTTTGGTTTGCTAATTCCAGTCGAAGTTGGGTTATCAGTTCATTTTGTTGCTGAATAACTATTGACGGATCCTGATGCTCAGAACGCGGCTCCTCATCAGAAGTCTCAATGCCTGAAGCTCCATTGACTGAACTCTCGGTGTCAGAACTCTCGGTGTCTGAACTCTCGGTGTCTGAACTCTCGGTGTCTGAACTCTCGGTGTCTGAAGTCACGGTGTCTGAAGTCACGGTGTCTGAAGTCACGGTGTCTGA
>NZ_JAHHPR010000087.1:0-1201 GCF_024606255.1 Endozoicomonas sp. SESOKO3 | reverse complement strand
GAACAAAGCACACCGGGCCACATGCCTGCAACTCAACAGTGATCGGTGAGGACGGTCAGCCGCGAACATGCGGGAAGATTTACAAGAATGCTCATACCCTGACGTCTCACAAAAGTGGATACCACACAGGACAAAAAACCTGTGTCGAGACAGTGATCGACCCGGATGGTCAGATGCGGCCATGTGGGAGCGCCTTCAAGAATGCCCGAGCCCTGTCGCATCATAAAAGTAAATTCCACAGAGTAACACTAGCCCGTGATGCAACCGTGGTCGGGGAGGATGGCCAGCAGCAACCATTTGGAAGGGTCTGCAAGAATGCTCAAGCACAGCAGCATCAGACAAGAAAAGGCCAAACCGCACAACACACTGGTGACGTGACTGTGGCCACAGAGTGTGGCCAACCGCGAGCACGCGGGACAGTCTACAAGAATACTAAAGCCCTGAGGGTTCATAGAAGAAAAAAGCAAACCGGGCCACAAACCTGCAACGCAACAGTGGTCGGTAAGGACGGTCAGCCTCGAACATGCGGAAAGATTTACATGCATGCTCATGCCCTGTCGTCTCACAAAAGTGGATACCACACGGGACCAAAAACCTGTGTCGAGATATTGACCGGCCCGGATGGCCAGCCGCGGCCATGCGGGATCACCTTCAAGAATGCTCGAGCCCTGAATGCTCATAAAAGTAAATTCCACATAGGATCACGAACCCGTGACGCAATCGTGGTCGTAAAGGATGGCCAGCAGCAACCATGCGGAAGCATCTGCAAGGATGCTCAAGCACAACAGAGTCAGATAAGAAGAGACCACACTGCACCACAAATCTGTGACGTGATCATGACTACAGAGCATGGCCAGCAGCGAACATGCGAGACGGTCTGCATGAACTCTCGATCTCTGTCGTCTCATATAAGTAGATACCACACCGAGAATAAAAAATGTGACCTTATGGTAGTCGGGGAGGACGGTCAGCATCAGGCATGCAGTACGCTCTGCGAGAACGCTGAAGCTCTAACAAATCACAAAAGAAACCATCCAAAACGAAAGCCTGTTGATGTGAACCAGAATGATGACCCCGGCTCTAAAAAACTCAAACTAAATAACTGCCACTAGCAGCCTGTCGGACTTAAGCGTCCGTAGCGAGGATTGCAAGAAATTGAGGATAAAAATTTCTGCTTCTGAGGAGAATAGCGAGCTATTTG
>NZ_JAHHPR010000086.1:0-2253 GCF_024606255.1 Endozoicomonas sp. SESOKO3 | reverse complement strand
ATCCGGGTAGTACCCTGGACCATCACAACATCCCCCATATAGATGGAGATGCCCTTTTTGTTATCGATATCTGCTGTGTTGGATTCGATCTCGATAGGCTTCTGCCGGTCTGATGGCAGTGCTTGTGCCATGACTGGAAGCATTACCATGGCTCCCAGCATCAGGTAATGTGCAATCCCTCTGCGACGGCTCTTTCTGTCTGACCGCAGATTTGGATCAAGGCGCTTGGCCTGCTCATGGCTTTGGCTCATGAAATCCTCTTACCCTAGACTTGAGTTTAACCAGACTCTCGATGTAGAAAGCCTCCATACCAATGGCACGTGTACGTCCAGTGTCGTTGGTGATCAGTACCGGTCGATCAGTCACTGCCAGTCCCTTATCAGAGTATATGGTCATAAAATCAGTGTCTATGCGCACCTGGCTGCTATTGTTAAGGTCCGTCTGGGTCATTACTACTTGATCCCAGAGCTCTATATCCTCGTTGCCGGGTAACAGTTTGCCATAAAGGGCATCGGCAACCATGGGTTTTTGGGGGTTGCTGAAGTTCTCCAGGTGGGGGGCCTGCAACAATGTTGTATCGTTATGCGGGTAATGGGTGATGCTGTCTGAAATCAATGTGTAATCCAGTTCACCCTCCTCGTTGTATTGGGTGATTTGGGTATCGATGAAATAGTAGTCAGCGTTTTCTCGAACCAGAGGCTGTTTTCCCTGAACCCCCACGTGGAGGTTGCTGTCATAAGCCCAATAGCCAATGCCGACCAATGTCAGCATCAGAAAAGCAACCAGCATTAAGTTCCGATTGAGCATCAAGTCATTGGCTCCGGGTCACAATCCAGTCAGAATCTGCATGATCAGATACCGACAAAAGAAGGCTGTTCAGGAAAATGGTGGCCCGTTTTTGCAGGCGACAGCATTCTCGCAGTAAATGAGTAGAGTCTATCATGATTTTTTTTTATCATCAGAGACTGTAGGTGAATGTTTTCAAAGGCTAGACATTGACTATCGTCCTTGTGAAATGAAGTTAAAAGGTTGTCTTTTACTATTGTCAAATAGTGCTCAAATTATAAAAATGTCGCTGTCCAGAGTCCGATAGATGCCTGACTGAAAGCCATTACAGCGACATTTGAGGTGTTTTTAACTCTATTTCAGGTAACTGGCCAGCATAGTATCCAGCTTGCCTTTGGCTGCGAGGATGAAGTCACAGAATTCTCTGGCTGCACCTGCGCCTCCATAATTAGAAGTGATGGCGGGTGAGTGTTCACGAACGTAGTAGTGTCCGTTTGGAACAGTACAACCAAAACCAACCTGTCGAATGGCCGGAAGATCGGGCAGATCATCACCGATGTAGGCCACCTCATCCAGGCTCAAACCCTGACCCTCATCCTGAAGTAACTCTTGTAGGGCGATTAATTTGTCTTCACGGCCCTGATAGAGAAAATCTACATCCAGGTCAGAAGCTCGTTTTTCAACAAACACGGACCGGCGGCCGGTGATAATGGCCGTTTTTACACCTGACTGCTTGAGCATTTTCAGGCCATGACCATCCAGAGTGTTGAATATTTTGAGTGATTCGCCATGCTCACCAAAAAGCAGTTTGCCGTCAGTGAGAACGCCGTCGACATCGAAAACGGCCAAACGAACACGGGCAGCAGCGGACTGCAGTGAAGAGCTGATCATACTACGCCTGCTTTCAGTAAATCGTGCATGTTGATGGCACCAATCAATTCATTGTCATCATCCACGCAGATCAGTGCGTTAATTTTCCGGTCATCCATAATCTTCAGGGCTTCAGCCGCAAGGATTTCAGGGTTGATAGTTTTGCAGTGGCCGGTCATCACTTCATCAATCAGTGTCGATTTGGGGTCAACGCCCTTGTCCAGAGCCCGGCGCAGGTCACCGTCAGTGAAAATGCCAATGACATGGCGTTGGTTATCAACAATGGCAGTCATCCCCAGTCCTTTGCGAGTCACTTCCAGCAGGGCATCACTCATTGGTGTGCCCAAAGGAACCTCTGGTACCCGTCTGCCAATATGCATGATGTCTTTTACTTTAAGAAGCAGCCGTTTACCAAGTGAGCCACCAGGATGAGAAAAAGCAAAATCTTCAGCGGTGAATCCACGGGCTTCTAGCAGAGCTATAGCCAACGCATCACCCATTACCAGAGCTGTGGTAGTGCTGGAGGTAGGTGCGAGGTCAAGAGGGCATCTCCATCTATATGGGGGATGTTGTGATGGTCCAGGGTACTACCCGGAT
>NZ_JAHHPR010000085.1:0-1645 GCF_024606255.1 Endozoicomonas sp. SESOKO3 | reverse complement strand
CCTCACCCATTTCCTGACAAATTCGGAAAGCTTAGGACAGTAGACTGGCAGGTGCGGAGTAAAACAATTAATTTACAATGCCAGAACCTTAAAATTCGGAAATGGTTGACTGAAATACATTACTTCAATAATCAATCCCAGTTAGCCTCACGATCCTGAAGTGAAAAAGTAGTCGATGTACCCGAGCTGGTCGAATAACCAATGCCATCATCGCCTTCTGAAGAATCCCAAATGTAGCTGGGAGTGCAGAAGAATAAAGTCTCCCCTTTTTTTTGTTGCTGTATTATTACGGTGTGGCTGGCTGTTCTGGCTCTTTCAGCCGCTTCTTGCTGCTCCCTTTCGTGGCCTATTTTATCTTCTTTTGTCAAGATATATTCTTCTTGTCTCAAGTAGCCGTATAGCTCTGTCAGCGACCACTGCATGTAGAGATTATCCAGATCCATATCACAAGAAAAGGGATTCAGAACCCCGGCATTGATCATTACATTTTTCCAAACCTTTTGATCAAAGCCTTCAATGATTTCTCTGACCTCCTCCCTGTCCCTTCTGGTGGGGTTCCAGTCCCTTCCTTTCGGATCTTTCCGCCAGGGTTTGTTGAGTGCTCTGCCTAACTTCCTTTGCAGCTTATTCTCTTGCAACCATTCCAACCTTCGCGATTTAGTTTGATGCTCAGCGATTATCACACACACCAACAAGGTGATACCTATCGTGGCGATCACAGTGCTCGCCACAAGTTTAAACCAGCGTTCCCAATCATGGTGATCCAGATCCAGATCCAGATAGTGATGCACGACTGGCTTCTGAACGGGCGGTGGCAGAGCAAAAGACACGGGCTTTTCACCATCCAGAATTCTGCGAACCTGCTGGTACCACTCATTACCATAATCTTCACGATCGGCGGCTTTCATAAACAGGGCGGCGAGATCTTCCTGATAGTGACGACGTTTGCTGTCTGTACGCCAAAGAGTGAGATGATTGTTAAAGGCTTCAGTCAGCAGGGAGAGGTAAAGAACAAATGCAGGGTCTCTGGCAATCTCCGGGTTCTGCTTTTGCCTGTCCACCTTGAAGCCAAGAGAACGAAGCGCCTTGCCACGAAGAAAAAGCTCCTGCATTTCTATCAGAATAAAGCCGAGTTGCCGACCTAACTGTTCCGGGGATAACGGGTTGGACGGAAATTCTCTAAAACTGTTCTGCACAGCCTCCGCAATCAGATCCTCCATGGAGTCCATTCGGTCTTCAGCTATGACCCCCTGAAGCAGCAACGGATGGGTTCGGTACCAATCAATAACATCCCGGGCTTCCTCCATGACTGGAGCTCTACTGAATGCCTGCAGGAGGTGAAACATGGGGCGGTCCGGGTAACGGTCATCCGTATCATTGTCACCAGTGACTTTGGCAATAGTATGGCGGGAAGCCTGCTGGATGAGTCTGGTAAGAAACTGCTGTCGAGCTTCTGGCTGATAGTCTGGTGCAGAGTGATCTTCCAGCCACTGGTTCTGCTCATACCGCTCATAGATTCGCCGAACTGAAACCATGAGGGCTTTTAACAGCCCCTCATTTTCTTCTGCAAAGACGTAATCAAAATAGAGCCTGTTCAGATTGTTCCGGGCATGCCTGAGAGCCTTCTGCTCGGGTGACTCAACAC
>NZ_JAHHPR010000084.1:0-1073 GCF_024606255.1 Endozoicomonas sp. SESOKO3 | reverse complement strand
CAGGGTCGGCAAACTCAATCAGGACGATGGGAAACTGGTTGTTTGCCTGTTGGGTACCATTGATTCGGACAAGATCACGGTAGGGCGTGTTAACGGCTCTGAGCATTGGCAGCTGTGTTGCATCACCGGCATTCCAGAGTGTGCTGTTCAAACCGTTTAAGCCAGATTTGAGAGCACTTTTCGATAATCTTACGACACCTTTATTGTATCCCCGCCGTGAATGAGGAGTCCATTTAGGCCTTGTGAAAGTATCCAGATTATTCGCAATATGACCCTCATTAAAGAGTCTTCCGACCACTGGGCTTATATGGCTAAAGGTTGGGTGACCCTCAACTGACCCCGTGTTGACATTGTTATAAACCGAGGCCGAGTATTTGGCCGTCCCGGAAATACCACCAACGAAAGCTATCTTCCTGCTTTTTTCTGCTACTGCTCCAGCATTCAGGTTGTCATGAATGCTTCCACCTGCACCAGAGAGATTTCCGGCAATACCACCGGCAGCTGCGTAATTACCGTCACTTGTGACCGTTCCGACATTTACATTTTGAATAACCGGAGCGTTGTTTACTTCCCCTGCTATCCCACCCGCACTTGAACTATACCTCGAAGAAATACTGCCTGTGTTGAGGTTTTGGCTGACCAGGGTTTGACTGCTCTTCCCCACTATTCCGCCACTATGGCCTCCATTGGTATGTCTGGAACCTATCACATGATCTGAGGCAACTTTTCCGGTGTTCAGGTTATGTAATACCCTGGCTGCTTGCGCTTCTCCTGCAATCCCCCCGGAACTGTCGGTGAAAGTAGCAGTGACTTCGCCGGTATTCATATTATTGTTAGCAACGCTGTTGCCTTTCAGTGTTCCGACAATGCCACCGGTAGGTAGGTTACGTTTTACCCTGGAGGTTATTGTTCCGGTATTCAGGTCATTTGAAATAGAAGATGTCCGATCGACCCATCCAGCGATACCGCCAGCAGTGGCTTTTCCGGCTATGAAAACGGTGCCGGTGTTGACACTGTCGCGTATGACACTCTCGGAAACAACGCCCGCTATACCTCCGCCATGACTGTGATAA
>NZ_JAHHPR010000083.1:0-1186 GCF_024606255.1 Endozoicomonas sp. SESOKO3 | reverse complement strand
TTTCATTATTGCTCGATTTACCCATTGAAATACAATCCAAAATTTATAGATATTTGCAGACTCGTGATATTGTCTGTTTAACACTGACAAATTCATACATTAACAACGCTCTCAAAAATGATGCATCATTGGTAAGGGCATGGTATCGCCAGATTGCTTCATCTCACCAGGCTATTCCAAGAACCATCGGCACTGCAAAAGATAAAGATCAACTCGAGGATTGGTTGAGCCGTTTTACAAAGGATAAGGCATTAGTCAAATCAGTCATGGATCGCCAGGCGAGTTTTTATTGCCCTGCCCTGTTCTTTTCCACTCTCACTCAACTGATGATTGAATGTAAAACATTTAAATTTGAGACAAAGGCCACCCTTCCCAATTATGGCGAGATCAACTCAGCTACCTTGAGTGCCGATGGTCACTATCTGGTGAGCATCTGTGATCGTCAAACGGTGAAAATCTATGGCCGGGAGACCGACGGATCATGGCAAGCAAAAGGCACTATCTCCCATAATGGTTCTGTCAGATCATTCATGCTCAGTAACGATGGCCACTATGTGGTGACCGCCAGTGCAGACGGCAAGGCGAGAATCTATGGTAAAAAGGACGAACGATCATGGGAAGAAAAAGCCATCATTTCCCATGATAACCCTCTCACATCAGCCACCTTCAGCGCCGATGGTCGCTTTGTAGTGACCACCAGTATCAATGGCAAGGCGAAAATCTACGGCCGGGAAGACGATGGGTCATGGACAGAAAAAGCCATTATTAGCCACAACACTTTAGTATCATCGTCCACCTTCAGCGCCGATGGTCGCTATGTGGTGAGCACCAGCTATGATTGCAAAGCGAAAATCTATGGCAAGATTCACGATGGGTCATGGATAAAAAAAGCCATCATTCACCATGATGATTCAGTCATATCAGCCACCTTCAGCGCCGATAGCCGCCATATGATCACCTTTAGTGCAGATAGCAACGTCAATACAGGTCTCAAGGTCAAAATCTGTGGCCTGGAGGACGATGGGTCATGGGAAGAAAAAACCATCTTTTCCCATGGAGATCATTTCCTCTCTGCCACCTTCAGCGCCGATAGCTGCCATATGGTAACCTCCGGTCAAGATGGCAGGGCGATAATCTATGGTCAGGAAGACGGATCATGGAAAGAAAAAGCCACCATTTCTCATAA
>NZ_JAHHPR010000082.1:0-1547 GCF_024606255.1 Endozoicomonas sp. SESOKO3 | reverse complement strand
ATTTTTAGACCAATTTATTGCAACCGCAGTAGGACAGTCTTAAGTCCGACAGGCTCCTGGAATAGGATATGGCAAGAGTTTTTTTGACACTATTTTTCGAAAACTTTTTCGGAAACTATTTACGCTATCCTGGCAAGCTGATGTTTAAAGTTCCCTTTGCGGCTCATCAGCTGCACAAAGCAAGATCGAAGCTAATCAGAAATTTTTGTATAGATTCTCATTCCTGTGTGTAATGCAAAAACTGGCCATTGAGCATCTGCGATAAAATCACCATTTTTGTTATTGAATGAACAGGCATCAGCCGAAAATTTAGGCTCTAATTGATACATTTCAGGTCTGTAACTAGCCAGTAAAGACGGCGATGTGAGTACGGTAATTTGATGATTAAGAATGCCAGAACTTAAAAGCCCAAAAGAACAACGGCCTATCAAAGATTCTCGAACACACATACGGTAGTGACCCCCCATAAGAACAAGGCTTGTAATCTTTCTTTCTTTTAAAAAAGGCAATAAGGGAGGCTCAGTTTTTGCGTTAAGCACACCTAGCGCTTGCTTGGTGCAGTGAAAATCTGGTTTTTTAATAACATCATAGATATGCCTTGGATGTGCTTCTTTGTGCTCATGAACGACAATGATTCTACATCCAAGCTCTTTACAAAAGCGAAGGGTTTCTTGTTGGCTTTGTTTTCTAACAAGATGATTCTCAACAGTCTCAGAACTCCATTTTTTATCCATCTCATCTATTACGATGACTGCCGTGTTGGCATGATGCTCTGGTTTATGAAACTTAACGATATCTCCAAGTAATGAACCGTTTATTATTGTCATTAATCACTCTCCTTTTAAGTCTTTAGCTTATTGGACAATAATCTAAATTCATTGTTTGATATTTTGTTATGGTGATTAACATTCTTGTCATTAAGACTAAGTAGTCAAGGTCGCCTTTCAATGGATGGCGGCGGTAGCCTGGTTAATCTGCATAAAAAGTTCAAGCTAGTCATTCATCCATCCTTAGCTCAATGATTTTCGCCGGCTCATTTTCATGGATGATCAACAGATGGCCATCGGCGCTGAAGGTGGCTGAGGTGATCCCTCTAAGATTGGAAATGTAGGCTTTTTTCTGCCATGTCCCATCGCTTGTCTGGCCATAAATTTCCGCCTCGTTATTGTTAGTGGTGATGACCACATGGCGTCCATCGATGCTAAAGCTTGCTGATTTGAGATATGAAACAAAGAAAACGACGGTTTTTCCTTCCCAGGATCCATTGAGCTTTCGGCTATAGATTTTCGCCTTCCTGTCTACACCGAGGGTGATCACATGGCGGCTATCGGCGCTAAAGGCTACTGAGTTGATTTGCATATGATGGGAAATGGTAGCTTTTTCTTCCCATGATCCATGATCGTTCTGGCCATAGATTTTCGCCTCATTATCTTGACCGTGGGTGATCACATAGCGGCTATCGGGGCTGAAGGTGGCTGAGTAGACCCAACCATTATGAGAAATGGTGGCTTTTTCTTTCCATGATCCGTCTTCCTGACCATAGATTA
>NZ_JAHHPR010000081.1:0-1174 GCF_024606255.1 Endozoicomonas sp. SESOKO3 | reverse complement strand
ATGAAAGCCGTACTGGACGAACTGTTTGAGACCATTAGTGACCAACAGCCAACCGCCATATCCGTCTACTTTTTTCTCTGGACAATAACACCCTGTACCACTTTTTCAGGCAATGGGCGGCTTTAACCTTCAGTTCATCGACCGCTTCCAGAGACACCAATAGTCCGTGAAGAGCACAGTTCAACATACCGTTATTCTCATAGGTCGGCAGTGGGTCCAGCCAACCCGATTCCATGGCTTCACGGGCAAAGTGGATAAACGAAGACTTGGCCAGGTCACTGTCTTGCTGCAATATGCGCAGTATTGAACTCAACCACAGGTGAGGGCTTGCTCCAGCCTGATCAATCATTTTTGAATAGAGAGACTTGAGGAGTTCAGTGACCTGATCTTCATCACTGACGGCTAATATCTGTTTTACTGCCTCCGGCATTGGTGCGGGTTTACAGTAGCTCGAATACACAGGGCTGATCAATGCCATCTCTTCCTCGCCCAATGCTTTTGTCTCCAGAGACTGTATCAGTGAGACGCCCATGGAAAGACCGGTTAAATCTTTTCTCTCCCAAAGGTTATTTATTATATTGGTGATTCTCAGATTTGTTGCTGGCCATGCACTGTTTCTATCAAGGGCTTTGTTCAGTTGTTCCAGGCTCATACCGCAGGCTTCAGCCAGAGCATGCTGTTGTGCTGAATCAGCATCTTTCAGAAGATCTTTCAGGAGAGCATTAATATTCTTTGACACATTGCTGAAACCACCGACGTTCCTGGTGGGCAGAAAGTCATGGGTGATTGCGATCAAAGGTGCCGGTGCCCCACCCAAATCCACCGATTCCCAGGTTTGGCCTCCATCCGCGGAATACTCGGCAAAGGCGTGGATAAAGCTCTGAATTTGCCGACATGGAATCCCGAAGTAACGACAAAAAGCAACAAAAACAGGCACACGATGACGACAGCTACCTTGTCGTTGTGTTACGAGGAATTTAAAGAAATTGACACCGTCCTCCGGTGCCGTCTCACCGGTAAACAGTTTGCAATAGTGTTTGATCGCTTCAATGCGTTGCATCGTGTCGTCAGTGTTTTTTATTGTCAGCAAAAGCGCCTTTATTTCGGGTGGGTGTATTTCGGTTGGGTGTTGGTCACTAATGGTCTCAAACAGTTCGTCCAGTACGGCTTTCAT
>NZ_JAHHPR010000080.1:0-1173 GCF_024606255.1 Endozoicomonas sp. SESOKO3 | reverse complement strand
TTATGTATAGCAGCTACTTCTTTCATTTCTTACCCTCTTAGCGCTTCTTGGCCTTCTTATCTGCAGCGTGACCGCGGTAGGTGCGGGTAGCAGCAAATTCACCCAGCTTGAGGCCTACCATGTCTTCGCTGACGAAAACAGGCACATGCTGGCGACCGTTATGAACGGCGATGGTCAGACCTACCATGTTTGGCAGGATCATTGAGCGGCGTGACCAGGTCTTGATCGGACGCTTGTTGCCGCTTTCAACCGCATCTTCGACTTTCTTCAGCAGGTGAAGGTCGATAAATGGGCCTTTTTTCAAAGAACGTGGCACTGTCGTATCCTCTCTCTAGGCTTACTTCGCGCTGCGACGACGTACGATCATTTTATCCGTACGCTTGTTGGAACGAGTCTTACGACCCTTGGTCGGAACACCCCATGGTGTCACTGGGTGACGACCACCGGAAGTACGACCTTCACCACCACCGTGTGGGTGATCAACCGGGTTCATGGCAACACCACGAACGGTTGGACGCACGCCTCTCCAACGCTTGGCACCCGCCTTACCCAGAGAGCGCAGATTGTGCTCACTGTTAGAGGCTTCGCCCAGAGTTGCACGACAGTCAGCCAATACTTTACGCATTTCACCGGAACGCAGACGCAGGGTTACGTAAGCACCATCACGCGCTACGACCTGAGCGGAAGTACCGGCACTGCGCATCATCTGCGCACCTTTACCTGGTTTGAGCTCAACACAGTGAACTACAGAGCCCTGCGGAATATTACGCAGAGGCAGCGTGTTGCCTGGTTTGATAGGAGCATCAACACCAGAGTACAGCTCGTCACCGGCTTTCACACCTTTAGGTGCAATAATGTAACGACGCTCACCGTCCATGTACTTCAGCAGGGCGATGTGAGCGGTACGATTCGGATCGTATTCCAGACGCTCAACGATAGCCGGAATGCCATCTTTGTTGCGACGAAAGTCTACGATACGGTAGTGCTGCTTGTGACCACCACCGCGATGACGGGTAGTGATGCGACCAGCGTTGTTACGACCACCAGACTTGCTTTTCTTTTCCACCAGAGGCGCGTGAGGGCGACCCTTGTGGAGGTCAGGGTTTACCACCTTGACGACAAAGCGACGACCCGGAGAAGTCGGCTTGCACTTAATTACGGCCATCCTGTAAC
>NZ_JAHHPR010000079.1:0-1730 GCF_024606255.1 Endozoicomonas sp. SESOKO3 | reverse complement strand
CGTTCACCTTTACGTATCTGAAAATCGGCTCCATCCATCAGGGGCTGATCACCATAGGCAAGGTTTATATTGTCAAATCTCAGTAACGGCATTATCAGGTTAACCTGTCCTTTTCAATGTCCTGCAACGGCAATGACACAGAATTAATAATGCCGCAAGCATACCTGCTAAAGACTCATGAGCCAAAAAAATCAGTCGTGAATACAATGCAGAATAAACTTCTGACACCCATGCCATGGGAAGCACGAAAAGGTAGAATTAGAGTAGATCGTAAACAACCAAATCGGTTATGAGAAAGATCATCCTAAGTGGCGCAGGACAGAATGATTTCAGGGCGCCACCATCTCAATCAATGTTGCCAACCCCGGTCCTGGCAGCTCCATCTCAAGTACTGCTGCATTGCCGGTCATAAAGCCAGGTCCCTGATGAATCGCTCCTTCACAGAGCAAACTGGTTAAAGCCCCCACCAGAGGCATATGACTGGCCAGTGCGATATTCCCTTGCACAGGCAGTTCTGAGATCACGGCCATCGGATCAGCGTCGGGAGTAATGCAATCCAGTGTTTCCAGAGTACACTCCAGAGTTTCAGCCAGAATCCTGCCAGATTGCTGAGCCCTGAGATAAGGACTGGCCAGTACCCTGCTGATGCCGAGGTGGGTCAGCTTCGAAGCTGTGCTGAGCACTTCCTGCTGACCCACTTCCGTTAAAGGCCTTTCCTGATCATTTGGCGCTGACCAACTGGCTTGCCCATGACGCATTACGATCAGTTTCATTATTGGGTACCTGCCTGCTTATGAGTGCTGATATACGACCAGGTATACGAACGACTATAGATAAACCAGAGTGACTCAAGCCGATTTCAGACACCTTCCTGGTCATTGACTGGCTCTTTCTCTCCCGGCCAGTCGCTGAACGGATAAGGCTTGGTGTCATCATTGTAAGTAACAAACTGGATAATCTGATAAAAGTATTGATTCAGACCTGCACTTAAATCCAGTAATCGTGAGTTCGGTTCAGATTTAATAAACCCATGCACCACCTGAATAATGGCAATCAATAAAATCAGAAATCCGACAATATAGGCCAACATGTAAAACAACACCATGAACAATAGCCTGAGCCACCGAGACTCTGATTTCAGATTATCAAACACTTTCTTATCCATATAAAAACCCTCACCGTTTTTGTTAATGGATATCCACCATTAGTTGAAAGTAACTGGAAGAAAAGTCTTCCCGACCTTAATCTGACCATAAACTCGACGTCGGTTTTCTGCTCCCGGAGCATCATACCGCGCACCAGCTGATTGACATTAAACTCTTCGAAAATAACCATGTGCAATGCCTCAACAATCGGCATATAGACTTCAAGCTCAACCGCTTTCTGTCTGACCTGTTGTAAAGTGTTCACTCCCTCAGCTACCTGACCCAGCTCAGCTTCTGCCTCTTTCAGGGTTTTCCCCTGACCCAGAGCATAACCTACCCTGAAATTCCGACTGAGGCTGGATGTACAGGTGGCGACCAGATCCCCTACCCCGGACAGCCCCAGGAAAGTCATGGGATCCGCACCGAGCTTGACAGCAAAACGACTCATTTCTGCCAGGCTGCGAGTTATGAGCATACTTTTGGTATTCTCACCCATCCCCATAGCCGCCCCGATACCTGAGACAACGGCATAGATATTTTTCAGAGCACCGGCCAGCTCGACCCCGTAGACATCCTGGTTGGAAT
>NZ_JAHHPR010000011.1:0-1344 GCF_024606255.1 Endozoicomonas sp. SESOKO3 | reverse complement strand
GGGCGTGACCGGTTTTACCGGAGACTGTTTCATGGCTTCACCACGAGCGAGTCTGAGAATTTGTCGCTCGGCTTCGACATCGGGGTAACTGACCCGAACGTGCATCAGAAAGCGGTCCAGCTGAGCTTCCGGAAGAGGGTATGTGCCTTCCTGTTCAATCGGGTTCTGGGTGGCCATGACCATGAACACTTTGGGGAGTGGGTAGGTTTTCCGGCCCATGCTGACCTGACGCTCAGCCATGGCTTCCAGCAAAGCGGACTGAACTTTGGCAGGCGAGCGGTTGATCTCATCGGCCAACACCAGATTTTGAAAGATAGGGCCCGGCTGGAAACGGAAGCTGCCGTCTTCAGGGATATAAATATCGGTACCCGTTACATCTGCTGGCAGCAGGTCGGGTGTGAACTGAATACGGTGGAATCCAGCCTCCAGACCGTCGGCCAACGCTTTAACGGCCCGGGTTTTTGCCAGACCGGGGGCGCCTTCGACCAGCAGGTGGCCATCGGCCAGCAGGGTAATTAATAAACGGTCAACCAGATGCTCCTGTCCGACAATACAGCTACAGAGGTATTGTCTGAGTTCATTCAATTCTGAATTGTTAGACATAGAATCCTGAATCCCTGATAGCTCCCGGCAGCTGAACAGCGGATATACCTGACAGCTGCCTGTGGTTATGTAAGTTCGTTATCGTATCCGGACAGCGACAATGGGGCGCCTTTAGATATTGCTTCTATAAGGCTCCGATATTGTCAGCCGACGGTTCATCCTGTTCTACCTGTTGCCTTCAGTCTTATCGATGGATCAACGGTATTTATCCATGCTGAAAGTCCTGATGGGCAAAGCGCAACGCCTTTACCTATAGTTCAAGTAGAGACATTGTAATATAGGTTCAGTGTCTGCTCAGGTCTAGTTGTTCATGGGAAGCTGTCTGAAAACTGACAGCCTCTTTTCGAATTCTGGACAGAGATATTCCAGACTCTTTAATAAGGGTGCAAAGGTCGATAAGTTGGTAATAGATCGGGTGAATTCGCTTTAGACAGCGTCTTTCCCTGAAAAGTTTCCTTTCAGGCTATAAACCTGTTCAATGTGTCTGTCACGGCCAACAGGGTTCTTGAACAGGATCAGTTGTTATTCAGAAGCTGTTGACGTGGTCATTTTCAGGCCGACAAGGACGTCAACGGTCCCTGGCAATACATTTTCTTATCCGGAGATGCCAGCATGGGTCATCACGAGACTATGGAACGAAAGGAGTATTTGGACAAAATTGTTGAGGAGTTAAGCAACCAGATACCCGAACAGCAGAAAGAAGCCCTCCGTGAGTTTGTCTATCAGTACTATTCCATGGAT
>NZ_JAHHPR010000010.1:0-1379 GCF_024606255.1 Endozoicomonas sp. SESOKO3 | reverse complement strand
ACTCTGGGCCAGTAACGGGCTTCCGTTGCTGGTATGCAGATTGAGTGGACACCTGGGAAAATAACCTCATTGGAATCCGTCTCCAGAGGTTCAGTTAGATTACCCCCGATCACCATGTCATCAACCTGGCGAACAGGACCGACCGCTGAGCTCAAGAGTGATGACAGCGACGAAGATGAACTGGAACTGGAAGAAGAATAGAAACCTGAATCATCGTCACTGCCTCCGCCATTGTGAACGCCAGCATTCGGATGAACCACCGGAACCACCCCAGCCATATCACCCGGCACACCCTGTCCGGGCGTAGCAAACATCCAGCGATTGACACCATCGTAGATCAATACCGGCTCACCTTCCGGAAGAGCAGCTAATTCACTAATGCTGCCATCCAGGTTAATGCTCCAAAGCTTAATCACACTTCCTAAACGGATCATAAGATACAAGGGCTTGTCGGGTGGATGACTCGATCCCATCAGGGCTGCCCATGTCATCAAAATCGTAGGAAGCCCACCCAAATTACCTTGTGACAGAAAATCAGCTTCGGCCTCAATATCTCCGGCAACCCAGCCTAGCAGTCTTCTCTGGGCATCAGTTAGTCTGTTATTCTTCCAGGCATTCCATAATTGTCTTAACAGGGCAATGACTCTGTCACGATTCAAGTAATACGGTCGCAGGACAGACTCCAGTGAAACAAATAAACACTCGTTACCATGTTCGACCTGATAAAGAGTTAACCCCAATGGTTCCAACAACGTCTTAATGTTTGAAAGAAACCTTTCATGCTCCATCGCCACCAGACTTCTTCCGGACATCAAAGGTTGAAAGTGATGACGCATACGAGCACTAAATACTTCCGAACTCAATGGGTTCTGTTGAAAAAGGCGAGCGAGGGCAAAACCCGAATTAAAATGATGAAGTTGCAACTGTCGAACCAGTTCTGGCAGCACTGAATCAACCGTCTCTTCCGTCAGCTCCGGGACTTCGTTAATTGCATGCCAATAAAAATGAACATCTGAAAGGTCGGCATTTCTTTCCCTCCAGGTTTTAAACTGTTCAAACAAAACCTGCAAAATGGCAAACAATTCTTGTTGAGTCCGATTGCCCAGAAGATAATTTCGCTTCCACATATTCCAGCTAATTAAATTATCATCACTATTAAGAAACAAGGCATGATCAATGGAAGCCCTAGCCCCCGGATCATTAACATGAGTGCCTTCGATAATAAGAATATCGCAGGTGATCTTCCGGGTTTCTTCCGGGCCCAACCGACCCTCCAGATGACGACAATAAGGGGTATACCGAAAAGAATCACCCCGGGCTATTGCTGCCAGACATCTGTCTCTCAAGTCCGCGCGATACTCTTTACCATCGTTGTTACC
>NZ_JAHHPR010000078.1:0-1944 GCF_024606255.1 Endozoicomonas sp. SESOKO3 | reverse complement strand
CAGTAAAACAGCAGTTGTCAAGACGGATATTTCAGAAACCAAGAAGAACAGGCATGAAGTATCATAACAGCTTTTCCAATAGTTGCTCAGGGTAATTTCCCCTCACCCGTTCCAGAGAGCCGTCGATCGTCATAATGGCGACTCCAGAACCAGAACGCTATCTTGCCGGACCAACTTGTTGTCATGATGTTCGCTCAACTTGCGGCGAGTCTCTGTTCACGATCTGGTCGAACCTCTGACGACTATGTCTGGAACTACGAGATGACCTGTCAGGGTGCACATTTTGTTGGCAGGATGAAGTCTTCTACTCTTGATGAAGTCCTTAGCACCCGCCCGAAGAGCAACAGAAGATTTCATCTTAAAAGATCAGATTATCAAACTCTCTTCTGAGAAGGGTAAAAAGGCCTGCCCAACGTATCTCTGACGGATCAAAACACTTCGATAGGAAGACGACAAAATCCTGATTTTTATCAGTAAAGACCTTGATCGGCATACACATCAGCTGGAGTTGTCCTGACTTTGTGCTTATCAGCCACGTGCAGTCCTGCAAAATACTCCTTGCAAAGCCAAACGATAGGGATGAATGTCGAAAGCTTAAGCGACATCATTCACCCTTTTTTTGGGTTTAAACATTCGAACAGCAGATATTTTTTTAAATTCGTTGATGTAGTGACGAGTTTTTTCCCAGTACTGTAAGCAAGCATATAGCTCACGTTTCGGTTGGAATTTGAGTGTCCAACACAATAGGGAAAGTTCACAGTCTCCAGATTTTTTTGTCATATTTAGCTGATCACATATAGACTGGATAAGGTTTTTGTATGGCATTCGGTGCCTATATGTCGTTTATTTATGAAGCCAAAATATTACCCTATTACTTTAGAATACTAGTTACTCTAACTTTCACATTTTTAGATGTATGCCCCATCTGTATGGCGGGTACAGATATGGTTCCCCCCCCCCCAACGCCCCCACCATCAGGAGGAGCATGCAACGGTAATGGTCGGGCCCCCTACAACTGGCAACAGCGCTGGATCAGAGTTGGGGAACGAACATTTTATCTGCATGCCGAAGATGAAGAAATACTTCAGTTACTTTCGCAACAACTTGAGCAGCAGCGTAATGCAGGGGCGCTTCTCCCTGGTGGCATGAATTGGATTGCTAACCTTTATCCAAGTGAATGGATACCGCGACTAATAAGAAGACTGATGATACGCTATCCAAATGGAGTCACTATCTTTTCAGCCGGTGCCTGTTTTGCCGGAATGATAGCATATTGCAGATATAGAGGAATAAGTGGCCCGTTGAGTCCGTTACTACAAGGTGCAGGTTCAGCGGCTCTCGCACACATGATGTTTTTTGTAAATCTATGCCCTTCTTCATTGCAACGACCTTTAATAGTTGGTTCCGTAGGTGCCTCTGTAACTAATACGATTTGTAGAAATGCCCTTGCTTATCATCGCTCAATATTACAGTCACACAGGACTACAGTTCTATACCCCCAAGTTATTATTCTGGCAACACAGCAAGGTCAAAGTCAGATATTAAATTCTGATCAAGATATAATTGTACAAGCAAACGCAATCGATCCCGATGATGATCAGAATATTGATGATACGCAACATAGTTCGCTCCAAACTTCAAAAGGAGTACCGACAAACTGTCTGAGACGAGCATATCCTTGGCTCATGTCTCTTTTTTACCATCGATAATTGAATCTCAAGGAACATAACGAATCTCTAGAATCACTTCCTAAATATCATTTTAACTTCATTTACAAAAGATTTAAAAACTCCGGCTAAGTCGGTGGATGTGCGAAGCACCGGGAAGAACTGGTATTTTTTTAGTGCATCGTGAAAACCCACGTCCTATCGACATGGTCATGAATGGTTGCACGGCAAAATCATGAAAGTGCCTGCCCAGCAAGGACTTCAGCCAGATAGCGTG
>NZ_JAHHPR010000077.1:0-1124 GCF_024606255.1 Endozoicomonas sp. SESOKO3 | reverse complement strand
GTCTGTGTCAGCGATCAACCTTGGGTCACCATTGCCGAATCCTGCGAGCTGACCATGGCGCTCCTGGCCGCGGGTGAAAAGCAGAAAGCCACTCAGCTCTATAGCTGGTTGCACAACTGGCGTGACAGTGATGGCGGCTATTGGACGGGCTATCAGTACGTCGAAGACGTGATCTGGCCGCTAGAGAAAACGACCTGGACAGCCGGTGCTATTTTGTTGGCAGCAGATGCTCTAACCGAGTACACAGCCGCTTCCCGTTTATTTCTGGAATCAAGTCTGGAAATAAAACCGGAACTGCCAGAAACCGAAGAGGCCCTGGCAGCCGTTAACAGTTAACGGCGGCGGAATAACCCCAGCGTGTTGACCATGGGTAGTTCTTCAAACAATCCGGAGGCTTTCGCCAGCTTCCAGATGTTGTAAGGAGCCTGCCCACCGTCTTGGGGGTTAGGGAAGATGTCGTGTATTGCCAGAATGCCACCGGGCTTGATAAAGCTGACCCAGCTGCGAAAATCCGTCTGGGCCGCTTCTTCACTGTGTCCGCCGTCAATAAACACCATGCCCAGAGGGGTGGCCCAGTGACGGGCTGCCACAGCAGAAGGAGCAACAATAGGGACAACCGTATCGCCCAGTCTGGCTTCACGCATGGTGGTTCGGAACGTTTTAAAACTGTCCATCAGTTGAATGCTGGCATCGTAGAGATCACTGTCGTGATACTCTTCCCCCAGCTGGTGCTCTTCTGACCCACGGTGGTGATCCACGGCATAGAGCACACTGTTATTTTGCTGGCAGGCAACACCCAGGTAGACCGTAGACTTGCCACAGTAACTGCCAACTTCCAGACAGGGGCCCAGCTGACTGGCTTCCAGAGCGAACTGGTGAAGTGCTTCGCCTTCGTCCGGAGCCAGAAAGCCTTTAACAGAATCGATATTGAGTGGCAGTTGTACAGGCATAGTTCTTAATGAATCAGTTTGTATTGAATCAGTTTGTAAAGATGTAGTTCGTTTTTTCATTTTATACGTCGGAAGTAGTTCAGTCAGGCGACTGGCTTCAAAGGCATAATAACAAATCAGGCTCGAGCAGTGCGTAAAAATCATAAACCTTTCTGGATCAAGAAGCTCTCAGAC
>NZ_JAHHPR010000076.1:0-4963 GCF_024606255.1 Endozoicomonas sp. SESOKO3 | reverse complement strand
GGTGAATTTAAACGCACTCTGACAGTTCTTGGTGAAAACACTGAAAAGGGCCGTGATAAGTTCAAGCAGGATATTCAGGATACTCATCAGCTGTTCAAAGATTTCATCAAGGAAGAGCGTGAGCAGGTGAATATAGAAGAGATCGCCACCGGTGAAATCTGGTATGGCCGTCAGGCAATTGCGAAAAACCTGATTGATCAAGTCATGACCAGTGATGAATATATCTATAGCAAGGTAGACTCAGTAGACATTATTCAGGTCAGCTATGAAGTGAAAAAGGGAATGGCCAGCAAACTGGGCCTGGCCGCTGAAACGACTCTCGACAATGCTTTTGGAAAAATCTGGGAAAGATTGTCTCAGGGTCAATACTTTTCTTAACTGCTCCAGAGTTGTCTGATCGGGATAGAGCGTAGCTGTGAGGCTACGCCCTATCCCGATTTAGTCTCTTCTCAGCTTTTCCGACACAGCTATGGGTGATTCATAATTAAACACTACAACGTAGGAAGAGATGATTAAAGTCAGTATGGCAGTTGCCTGGACGACGTGAGCTGCTATCTCCCCAATTAACATCTGTCCCGCTGCCAGTACTGCAATCAGAATAGAAAACTCACTGGTCTGGCCCAATCTGAAACCTACTTCCCATGCCGTTGATTTTTTCTCATTGGCTCTCAGCAAAATACCAAATGTGGCGGGTTTAAGAAGCAGACAAATAACTGTCATGATCAGGGCAGGTAGCCAAACATCTCCAAACAAATTCAGGTTAAAGCTGGCACCGATTGAGAAGAAGAACAGAACCAGGAAGAAATCTCTCAATGGCTTTAGATTAATGGCAATGTATTGAGAAATCGGGCTGGTAGCAATGCTGACCCCGGCAATAAAGGCACCAATTTCATAGGAAAGATTCAAGGCATGGGCCAGTTCAGCGAAGCCAAGACACCAGCCAATGGCTAACAGGAACATGTATTCATGAAACCGGTCAAAACGTGCCATCAATGGCAACAGAGCATAACGAACTGCCAGAAAAGCCGCAGCTATGATCATGGGTAATGCGGCGAGAGCCATCAGAACGTCCATTCTACTGTTAGCAAATCCACCATCAAAGTTGTAAAGCAACAGGAGAACCAGAATCGCCAGCAGGTCCTGCAAAAGCAGCAGACTGACAAGAATCTCTCCGGTATGTTTGTGATGCAGTACCGTGGTTGGCAATAATTTGATACCAATAATCGTACTGGAGAACATCATTGTCGCACCGGTTATGACGGCTTCTTTTTGGCTGAAACCAAATGCCAGCCCCAGTCCATAACCGGTTAGTGCAAATATGATCGAACTGATGAGTCCTACCGTAGCTGTTTTCTTGAGCAGATGACCAAGGTGAGCAGGCTGCATATCCAGTCCAAGCAAAAACAACAGGAATATAATTCCGACGTGAGCAATATCATTTAAAAGCCCGGTATCCGTAACCATTTCCATGCCATAGGGGCCGAGGAAGGCACCCAGTACGATGTAGGCAACCAGAAGAGGTTGACGGGTAAATAGCGCGGCAGTAGCGAGTATTGCAGCACCACTGAAGATAAGAAAGAAAGAGAAGAGCAGGGAACCACTTTCCATTAGACTCGCCAGATAAATGATTGTTTATAAAAGGGCTATTCCAGCCCGCATTTTGCTTGAAGCTAAAAGACCAAGTATATACCCAAGGTTGGGAGTCCGGTAAACAAGAGAAGGGTAGGGCTGCAGATTGGATTGCAGCCCTTAACAAGATCGATCAGGCTCTTTTAAGATACCTTTCTTTTTCTATAGAGTGGTTCAGGGTCATCACTGCTTCCCTGATACCTGAGACTAAAAGTATCCAATGCCTTGATAGCATCTTCTGCTTTCTGGTCTTCTCTCAGGTAATAACTTGAAAAGCCACAACGCTGCAACATGAAAATCTGATCGATAAGCACGTCACCCACGGCTCTGATATCCCCTTTGTAATGATAACGGTCCCTGAGGATGCGGCAGAGAGAATAGCCTCTACCATCAATAAACTTGGGAAAATTAATGGTGATCAAGTCGAAGCTGGACAGTATGTCAGCATAACTTTCGACATTGTCATCACTATCAAGGAACAAGCCTGTTGGCTGCTGCTTTTGTTCAAGCAGTTTCTCATGTTGATCGAGTTCCCTGGCCGGGATCAACAGTGTCCCTGTAAATGCCAGATCTTCAGATTCAGAATCCAGAATCTGGTAATCATCCTCAAAAACTTCGTTATTTTTAAGCAGCCTGGGCATACACACGCTCCTTGAAAGGGGTTATGCCAATGCGCTGGCAGGTATCAATAAACAGTTCATCTTCACGACGCTGCTCTATGTAAACATTGAGGATTTTCTCAAGCACGTCAGGAATTTCTTCACGCTTGAAGGACGGTCCAATAATCTTGCCCAGGGTTGCCCCTTTTGAAGCAGAGCCACCGACCTGAACCTGATAATATTCAATGCCTTTTCTGTCAACACCCAGAATACCTATATGACCCACATGGTGATGGGCACATGCATTCATGCAACCTGAAATGTTCAGGTCCAGCTCACCGACGTCATGCAGAAAGTCGATATCGTCGAACTTGCGCTGAATCTCTTCTGCCAGGGGAATAGATCGAGCATTGGCCAGTGCACAGAAATCACCACCCGGGCAGCAGATCATGTCGGTTAATAGGCCACGATTGGCCGTCGCCAGACCGACAGCTGACAATTTTTCCCAAAGTTCAATCAGTGCCGTTTGTTCGACGTCTGCAAATATCAGATTCTGCTCATGGCTGACTCTGATCTCTCCAAGACTGAACTGATCGGCAAGATCAGCAATCACATCCAATTGTTCTGCAGAGACATCACCAGGAGCCTCCCCGGTAGCTTTCAATGTCACAGTAACGGCACAGTAACCCGGTTTCTTATGGGCAAATACATTCTGCTTCAGCCAGGAATGGAAACCTATCGGTGCTTGCAAAGCAAGATCATTAAAGTCCTGATCCACCAGACCTTTGTATTCCGGATCAATGAAGTGCTGGCTGACACGCTCTATTTCGGCTTCAGGCAAGAGAGATGCAGAGTCTTTGATCTGCTCCCATTCTGATTCCACTTTCTCGGTGAACACCTCAGGTGTCATTGCTTTTACAAGAATCTTGATGCGCGCCTTGTATTTGTTATCACGACGACCATAGCGGTTATAAACCCTCAGAATGGCATCCAGATAGGTCAACAAATGCTCAGGCTCTATGGACTCCCTGATGACACTTGCCACCATGGGTGTTCGTCCCAGTCCACCACCGGCCAGTATCTTGAATCGAACATTGCCATTCTCATTTCGGAAGGCATGAACACCAATGTCATGAACCATAGTGGCAGCACGATCTTCTTCAGAACCACAAACGGCGATTTTGAATTTTCGGGGCAGAAAGGCAAATTCCGGATGGAATGTGGACCACTGACGGATGATTTCACACCAAGGTCTTGGATCTACAATTTCATCTCGGGCAACACCGGCAAACTGATCGGTAGTCGTGTTACGAATACAGGCTCCACTGGTCTGCACGGCATGCATCTCAACTTCCGCAAGATCGGCGAGAATTTCAGGAACCTGCTCAAGCAGAGGCCAGTTCAACTGAACGTTTTGACGGGTAGTGAAGTGCACGTAGCCCTTATCGTATTTGCGCGAGATTTCAGAGAGTCTTCTGACTTGGCGGGTATTCAATAAACCGTAAGGAATTGCGATCCGCAACATGGGAGCAAAACGCTGGATATAGAGGCCATTCTGCAGACGCAGGGGCAAAAACTCGTCCTCTGCGATCTCACCGGCGAGGTAACGTCGAGTCTGGTCTCTGAACTGACTCACTCTTTCGTCGACGATGCGTTGATCGTACTCATCGTATTTATACATGGGAATAATTTTCTAATTGAGTTGGCGAGCTATCCAATGGCCTGTCTCCGTTAGGCCTCAGGAAATCTGTTTCAGGCTCGATGCAGATTCCAGCCACGACCGAGAATACAAAAGATACCAGTATTTTTGAATTTGTAATAAAAAATTTTTTTATATAACTAGATGAAAACAGCATATCCGAACGAATCTATGCATAAGAGAGATTGATGATACCGATCCGATTCCAAGCTACGGGTACACTATTTCAGATGAATGCCTCAATCAAGACCTATGTTGTGGAAAAGGATCATCAAGCCGGGCAACTGCTAGTTGCCCAAAGACTGATAATCGGCTAGCTTGGAGTAGCGCTATCAAATAACTGAATGTCAAGTAACTGATTGAGGGGATGATGAATGGCTCAGGGAAAACCCACGAAAGACAGTACTGTTGATGCTATTGCAGCTGTTTCAATCGTGATGCTGGTTGTTGTTACTGCCGTATATTGGGTCAGTCATCAATAAGTCTACCCAGACGACTGACTGAGCACCAGTTTCACCACCAGCATTAAGATCAGAATAAAAACAAGTGTTCCAATCATACCGGCGATGAAGAAGTGCGCCGGACGCCCCTGCGAGAAATCACGCTTCCGTTTTTTTTCACTTTGTACACCAAACGCCGACGCCAGAGTGCTCTGCAACGTTGAAAGAAAGCCTGTGCCATTTGCCATCATAGTTCTCCATTCCGTGAACCTGTGTCATCTTATTGCATCCCTGCGATGAAATCACAAGTGATCTGACAAGAGAAGACCTACCATGACGCAATCAAGTTAAAATCACCTTAATATAGTTGTATGAAAGTAAAGCTCAGACAGTGTCATAAAAGCCGTACTTGCCAAAATCATCAGATATTTTGCGTAGCGATAACTGAATCCAGACGCAAATGCCCTGTTGAATGAATAGTTACTGTAACTCATAAAAAGGGCACCACCCGTTAACGCTGTATAACGGCTAAGATCGCTGGCACCTTGGGCAATCAGATATTTATCGACACCGTCAACCAATGCATACCCGGCGCC
>NZ_JAHHPR010000075.1:0-1127 GCF_024606255.1 Endozoicomonas sp. SESOKO3 | reverse complement strand
CTACCTGAGTGGATTCGATCAACGATGGATCAATGACCGGAAAATTAGCTGTTTCTGTGTTCGTTGTTTTCGGACGCATTTTTACCGGTTCAGTGGTCAGCGTTTCCAGTTCCGTGTCAATTATTTTCGGGGCAATATCAGTAACGGCTACCTTATGCCCGGCCTTGCACATGAAATCACTATTGATCGCCTCATCCTGCTTTGCAGAAGCAACCGCCGGGAGCATTACATCTTCACTTCTACTCACTTCTCTGGCAAAAGCGGTGCCTGTCTTATCAATATTGTCAGATGAACTGACGCAAGCGGCGAAACACGTCTGTTCTATTGTTTTAATACGGAGCGAATCCATTTTTTTAACCCTCACTGCTGTCCTTGCTATGACGATCTGATTAAGAAAAGCCAAACCAGATATAACTTGGACTTTTAACCCAATAGTTAGTTCCAACCATTCTGTGAAGACTGGGCAGAATTATAAGATCACCTCCGCAGCTGCCGAATGGCAGGAGGTCTTGGGGTGTGACCAAGAGATAGTTGGCACGGTGGGCATAGGCAGCAATGAACAATAAATTGAAATCACATGGGCAGTGCCACATTGAGGAGGGTAGGCAATTCGAACTCAATAAAATCGGTTGTTTTCGCCCCACTTCCTGCCATAGTCCAGAAGCATGCTGTACCACTCATCCTCATTTTTTGTATGTTTTTTCATGTTAGCGAGATAGATGTCCAGCCAATATTTCTGGTCGTGCTCTTCAGACAACAAATTTGAAAACTCCTTGGTGGTTAAAGGGCTAACGGCAACATTTTGATGACGCAAACAGTGTTTTGCTATGGTTAATTGACTCTTTTCTGAGCATTCTTCCCAGAGTCGATGAAAATATTCCCGGTACTCTTTAAGGTAAAATTCACAAAGACGAGCTTTGTAACGTTGCATTTCAACCAGAGGCAGACCATTTGTTTTCAGGGATGCGATTGAGTTGTTTTGTGTGCTTTCGCGACTGACCTCAGGAATGTCCTTCCAGCAATCGTCATGCTCATCCGCGCTGTTGGCATTGGCGCCAAAGTCTATGTATTTATCATTGGATTCAGGGAAGAGAACAAGGTTAATCACATTTAACATCAACGCCAAA
>NZ_JAHHPR010000074.1:0-2541 GCF_024606255.1 Endozoicomonas sp. SESOKO3 | reverse complement strand
ACCAATTTATTGCAACCGCAGTAGGACAGCCTTAAGTCCGACAGGCTGCTAGCAGGCTTCCCGACAAACTGCTGGCTTCAAAGCGGCAATTGCCCGATGTGCGCAGTGTCTTATGCTGCCAGATTAGCACTAGCGGGTTTAAAGCCAATATTCTGCTTGTCACTGTCGCAACTGACTATCTGCATGTTGCCTGCAGACTCAGGAGTAGCGCTAAACGCACTTCCCCGGTTGAGGTTTTTATGAAGTCAGCACCGGCTTCAATGCAGATATCGTTGGCTCAACGAATCATAATCAGGTGATAAGGCTGAGTCTCACTGATACTTAAAATTCGGCACTCCTGCAATCCATGGGCTAGTTTATCTGAGCATTCATAAACTGGATAAGGTAGATGTTGATGACACACTCCATTGCTCAATTACCTACAGCAACAAAGCAATCGATATTTTTCCAACGTAACAAGGCTCATCAGTCGGTTGCTGCTTCCCTTGGCCTCATCATGATGGTTTGTCCCTGCTCTAAACTGCTGGCAAAAAACCCTTTCTCAATGCCTGTGGAGGAGATATTTACTGAAGATAAAACGACAAAAACGTCTAGCTTTCTGGACGATTTGATTAACCACAATGTTTATTTAGGAACCCCCCCTCCTTTTACCCTCAACCCGAATACGACACATCTCATCTTTGCTTTAAATCATGAAAATGAACGAGACGAAAAAATGGATGTGCATACAGAAGAACCACAGGGCGCTGAAGCACTGCAGCCTCAGCCTTTAATGCAAATCCCGCTCCCATTGATAACCCATGCACAAATTACTGCCAATATCCAACAGTTGAATACAGGCCTGAATGGAGACGCTCTGATCCTGAATACTATGTTGAGTTACGTCCCGGTTACTCTCCCCAATGAGAGCCTGACAATTCTGAGTATGATTCAACAAGTGAAAAAAGCACTCCATGTTGAGTCTGACGAAAACCAGAATGTGTTACTAGGCGTTCTCATTAACATCCAGGGTACTGAATCTCCTGTCGATATCACCAGGCCAGAAGATCAACAGAGCCTCGCGATGTTGATGGTGAGTTACTATACAGCCATCCACTGCAAGGGAGCCCACCCACAAGCCGCTTATTGGTTTTTTCACTCATTCCTGCTTCACGCCGCTAGCTTGTCTGGTATCGACAGACTCGATGCAAAAAAAGTTGAGCTTTTAGGTGCAAAAACACCTATAGAAGATCACAAAATTTTAAAAGCAAATATCGAAGAATCTAATAAATGCTTCATTGGCCTGAAAGTGCTGGAAAAAATGCGCCTTATATTTTTGAGCGAATCGGAAAAACCCTCGCAAGCTGAAAAATACACGCCATCAGCCGACCCACTGCTAATTGCCGCTTTCTCCCTGCTCAACTATGACATTAATCAAAAAAAAATACCGATTTATCAGCGTAATATAAAATCTGCTAAACGAATGTCCAGTCTGATAAAAGAATATCGTAACACAAAACCTGAATTAGTTGCCTCGTGTAGTCAGTTTGTGAGTCTCATTAATGCCATAAGCCTGATGCTTGATCCTTTCTCTATACAACTCGCAAATACACATCTTGACAACCTATCGAGTTATTTTAGTCTATCAAATTGGTTAGACACCAATACTGACTCTTCAGGCATAAAAGGCAAAGAACAGGCATTATTTGGAATATTCGAAAAGGTATTAAAAGACGCAAGAGACAATCCTGGAAATGAAAAGCCTGAATTATTTCAAGAGTTGCTTCTAACCCTGGAACAGTACATAGAGAAACAATTACCAAAAGCTTTTATTGAAGAAGATTACTACGTCATAATGGTAGTTCTGGGCACAGAATTTTCGGATCTGCTGGAACAATCCGTCAAAACGCTGGCATATCTGGCAACGAATGACACTGTTGCTAATCAGCAGGCCGATGGAGCCAATTACGACGAGACAGTGGAACAAGAAGGAAAAGAGTTCAGCGAAGAAAAGAAGAAGAAAAAATACCTGAAAGAACGGATAGACTACTTGGAAGATTTCGTCGGTTGGTTCGGGCTTAACTATGATTTTGCTATGAATAATCCTTGTGACTCTGACAGTAGTGACTATCGCTATAGTCACCATAACAATATTGATTATGGCAGTGGAGACTCCAACAGCACTGACTCTGGCAGTAGTCACCGTAACAGTATTGACTATGGCAGCGGTGACTCTGACAGCAGTGACTCCGGTGGTAGCCACCGTAACAGTATCGATTATGGCAGTATCGACTATGGCAGTGGCGACTCTGAAAGTAGTGATGCTGTCATGGGTGACACTGAAAGTAGTGATACTGACAGACCCGATAATGACAGAGAGTAGTCTTGACGGAGTTTATTTTTAGTCTCCTTCCTGTTCTCTCAAAGTAAGCGCCATCAGCACACTTCTCCGCAAACTGCTGGCCAGACGCATTGCCGGGAGGTCAGACTGAGTCTGGCTGGTGCAGAAAAGTGAGCACTGCTGCAATCCATGGTCTAGTTTATCAGGGCATTTATAAACTG
>NZ_JAHHPR010000808.1:0-1925 GCF_024606255.1 Endozoicomonas sp. SESOKO3 | reverse complement strand
GCAGTGGTTCGTACCGGGGAATGCACACCCTATGCCAATGTTATTCTGAAATCTGGCGTTGCTTTTTAAAACAGCCTTGAGCTGATTAACAGCCTTGAGCCGATTAAGAGCATGAACATGAAATGCCGTCGCTTTCATACCTCTGAAAATGGCATTGTCGTTGTGAGCAGTCTTTAGGAGGATGTGGTGAGTACCCAGTCAAAATCTGAACCTGTTTTCCAGATGAAAGATGTCATCAAGATATTTCCCGGTGTTCGGGCTCTGGATGGCGCCTGCTTAAATATTTATCCTGGCCGGGTAATGGCACTCTTGGGAGAAAACGGTGCCGGCAAGTCAACTCTCATGAAAGTCATGACGGGTATCCACAGGTGTGATGAAGGCCAGCTGAAGTACCACGGTGATGACGTGGTTTTCAGGAGTTCCAGAGATTCCCGGGAGCGCGGTGTCAGCATTATCCATCAGGAGCTGAACCTGATTCCTGAATTGTCTATTGCCGAGAATATTTTTCTGAGTCGTGAACCTATGGGGCGATTCGGCAGAATTGACTGGAAAACCATGCGTGAGGAAGCGCAGAAACTGCTCGATCTGCTGGATGTGCCGTTTGATCCCTCAACACCAGTGGGCAAGCTGAGTATTGGTGTTCAGCAGATGGTAGAAATTGCCAAGGCGCTGTCGTTTTCATCGCAGGTGATTGTAATGGACGAGCCGACAGATGCTCTAACCGATAAAGAGACTGAAAGTCTGTTCAAAGTGATTCGCCAGCTGCGCAGTGAAGGTAAGGGCATCGTTTATATCTCCCACCGTCTGCAGGAAATTTTCCAGATCTGTGATGACGCTACCGTCATGAGGGATGGTCGTTTTATTGCTGAAACGCCGGTATATCAGCTGACTGAGGACGACATCATCGAACAGATGGTAGGTCGCTCCCTTGAAGAACAGTATCCCCGCATTGAAGTAGAAACCGGTGCCCTGGCGCTGGAGGTGAAAAATCTTTCTGCCCCGGGTGTTAAAGGTATCAGTTTCCAGCTGAAAGAAGGTGAGATCCTTGGAATCTCAGGCCTGATGGGCGCAGGACGAACTGAACTGATGAAAGCTCTTTACGGTGCGAATGCCGCCCAGTCTGGCGAAATCCGGGTAGCGGGTGAAGCAAAGCAAATTAAAACGCCGGCTGAAGCTTTGCAGTCAGGGATTGTCTATATCTCTGAAGACCGTAAAGGGGATGGTCTGGTGCTGGAGCTTTCGGTGTCTGAAAACATGAGTCTCTGCAGCCTGAAACGATTCCAGAGTGCTATCGGGAAGATTAATCGCAGCCGCGAGATGGACTCGGTTCAACACTTCATTAAAGCCTTCAATATCAAAACCCCTTCGGCTAAACAGCTGATCAAGAATCTCAGCGGTGGTAACCAGCAAAAAGTGGCCATCGCTAAGGGTTTGATGATCAATCCAAGAGTGCTGATCCTGGACGAGCCTACCCGTGGCGTTGATGTTGGTGCCAAGAAAGAAATCTACCAGTTAATCAACGAATTCAAGAATAAGGGCATGAGTATTTTGCTGGTGTCGTCTGACATGCCGGAGGTTCTTGGCATGAGTGACCGGGTTCTGGTGATGCATGAAGGAAAAATTACCGGTGAATTTGATCGTCAGGAAGCCACCCAGGAAAAATTGATGCGTTGTGCCGTTGGTAAGGCAGCGTAAGAGGAAATATTATGACTGAAAAAACCTTACGGTCAGGTGCATTCAGCCTTGGGCTTACAGGCAGCCCTGAGCATGTAAAGAGCAGCGTTAGTAAGTTCCGCATCAATAAAGATTTTCTGTTCGAGTACAAATCTGTTATTGCCCTACTGATCTTCATGGTGGCGGTCTCCATGATCAGTGACAGCTTTTTCAGCACTAACAATATGCTGAATATCCTGCGACAGACTTCT
>NZ_JAHHPR010000807.1:0-1443 GCF_024606255.1 Endozoicomonas sp. SESOKO3 | reverse complement strand
AAAGGTTACTAATAGTTTAGGACGTAATTCCCACATATGTTTCAAATCATCAATTATTAAGCGTTTTGAGCGGCTGGCTCACCATCTGGGCGTTTTTCATGGAGTCGTTACCAAGCACCTTCGTCCTCATCACGGCTGTAGGCGGCAGTTGACATTGGCTCGGAAGTTGACTTCAGAGAAGTTAACAGAAGTTATTGTTAAGCAATGCTTCAACAAACCATTAAAAGTAACTTGGTCGATTCGTTATATGGCAATAAAACCATGGCATACTACATTAAAACGACATTTAAACAGCTAGAGAAGATGATATGCTTGGCAGAGTGCTATGTTACCCAATCGTCAGCGTGCTGTTATTTGTGAGCGGTGTTCTTTTAGCTTCACATAACAGACTTGAAAGATATTCAGATCCTTTTAATCAAGAAAAGCCGGGTTCATACCCTTGGATAGTCCAAATTAGACCTTTCTTCTGCTCTGGTTTTTTAATATCAAATCGACACCTTTTAACTTCTGCACATTGTGTTGCCAGAGAGGCTTTCTATAAAAATCTTAAAGTCCATTTTTTAAATGCATATACTCCATTTAATATTAAAGGGAAGAGGCTGGTACGTAACCCGAAAGCAATTATTGGTAGAATTGATCAATATGATGTGGCGATAATAGAACTTGAGAGCTCAATAGAAATCGATACCCCAAAGTTAGATTTAGAACAATACAACTGTACAGATTTATTTCAAATTATTAATCCAATGGCAGCAGGTTATCAAACAGGGAGTTTTCTTAGATCAGTAGAATTATCGTGGCTAGTGTGCCCAAATAATAGAAATTACTTATACACCTTGAATTACTCTGGCGATGGCAAGGAAGGGAATTCTGGTTCGCCACTTTTTTACTTCAAAGATAATTTTTTCTATGTGTTAGGTTTGCATGAGGGGTCAAGTCTGTATAATGGAAACCCAATTTTTTATATATCACTTTCACATAACAGTGACTTCATAAAGGAATTTCTTGCCTTCTGTACACTTGGTTGTGGTAATGGTAGTTTTTCCCCTTATGCGGTATCGACAAATATTCATAAATGGACATTGGTTCCTCATAATATGGCTATCATGGCTACGTCGGGTTCATATAGTATCAGCTTTCTTTCAGCAGTATTATCTGTCTTGCTATACAAATTGTGAGTAGCGACATAACACAAATGAGTGCGTTCTTCTTGGTTGAGGCTTGTTGTATTGAGCAAATTGATCATGAGTAAAAGTCGGTTGTACTTGCATATCTTTACTTACTCCATTATTCGTTAATTTTACATTTAGATCATTAAACAATTATTAAGTTGCAGATTATTACTAACAAAGTACTAAGAACAGATAACAAAAAATTCAGATGACTGCACCTGCGGCGTGCCCAAAACAAGTGAGCATCCATTCTTAATCAAACTTTTCGAGC
>NZ_JAHHPR010000806.1:0-2581 GCF_024606255.1 Endozoicomonas sp. SESOKO3 | reverse complement strand
CTTACCCGACAAGGAATTTCGCTACCTTAGGACCGTTATAGTTACGGCCGCCGTTTACCGGGGCTTCGATCAAGAGCTTCTCCGAAGATAACCCCATCAATTAACCTTCCGGCACCGGGCAGGCGTCACACCGTATACGTCCACTTACGTGTTAGCACAGTGCTGTGTTTTTAATAAACAGTCGCAGCCACCTGGTATCTTCGACCAGCCTCAGCTTACGGAGCAAGTCCGATCACCAAAGCCGGCGCACCTTCTCCCGAAGTTACGGTGCCATTTTGCCTAGTTCCTTCACCCAGGTTCTCTCAAGCGCCTTGGTATTCTCTACCTGACCACCTGTGTCGGTTTCGGGTACGGTCCCTTTTGACCTGACGCTTAGAAGTTTTTCCCGGAAGCCTGGCATCAATCACTTCCTGACCTTGGTCAGTTCGTCATCAGTTCTCGGCGTTCTCTATTAGAGAGGAACCGGATTTGCCTGATTCCACCGCCTACGACCTTAAACCCGGATAACCAACACCGGGCTGACCTAGCCTTCTCCGTCACTCCATCGCAGTCAAAAGGGGTACAGGAATATTAACCTGTTTCCCATCGATTACGTCTTTCGACCTCACCTTAGGGGCCGACTCACCCTGCGCCGATTAGCGTTGCGCAGGAACCCTTGGTCTTCCGGCGAGGGAGCCTCTCACTCCCTTTATCGTTACTCATGTCAGCATTCGCACTTCTGATACCTCCAGCCCACCTCCCGGTTGACCTTCAACGGCTTACAGAACGCTCCTCTACCACCTAGAAACTAGTTTCTAGATACAAGTATCAAGTAGTGTATCGTTTGATGATGCCTATGAGCATTTAAACTTCGATACGGCATAATCTAACCTTGTCACTTGTTTCTAGAAACTAGTCTCTAGATCCGTAGCTTCGGTGAATAGTTTGAGCCCCGTTACATCTTCCGCGCGAGCCGACTCGACCAGTGAGCTATTACGCTTTCTTTAAAGGGTGGCTGCTTCTAAGCCAACCTCCTGGCTGTCTGGGCCTTCTCACATCGTTTCCCACTTAACTATTACTTTGGGACCTTAGCTGACGGTCTGGGTTGTTTCCCTTTCCACGACGGACGTTAGCACCCGCCGTGTGTCTCCCGTGATTGCACTCATCGGTATTCGGAGTTTGCATGGGGTTGGTAAGCCGGGATGGCCCCCTAGCCCAAACAGTGCTCTACCCCCGATGGTGAGACACGAGGCGCTACCTAAATAGCTTTCGAGGAGAACCAGCTATCTCCGGGCTTGATTAGCCTTTCACTCCTATCCACAAGTCATCCCCTGGCTTTTCAACGACAGTGGGTTCGGTCCTCCAATCAGTGTTACCTGATCTTCAACCTGCTCATGGATAGATCGCCCGGTTTCGGGTCTATTCACTGCGACTGGACGCCCTGTTAAGACTCGCTTTCGCTACGGCTTCCCTATTCGGTTAACCTTGCCACAGAAAATAAGTCGCTGACCCATTATACAAAAGGTACGCAGTTACAAGAGACTAGTATCAAGAGACAAGAAACAAGATTGGATGGACGTAAACCTGATGGTTATTCCTCCTGACACTTGTATCTTGATACTAGCCCCTTGCTCCCACTGCTTGTACGTACACGGTTTCAGGTTCTGTTTCACTCCCCTCAACGGGGTTCTTTTCGCCTTTCCCTCACGGTACTGGTTCACTATCGGTCAGTCAGGAGTATTTAGCCTTGGAGGATGGTCCCCCCATGTTCAGACAACATTTCACGTGTGCCGTCCTACTCGATTTCACAATAAAAGAGTTTTCGTGTACGGGGCTGTCACCCACTATGGCCGCACTTTCCAGAGCGTTCCACTAACTCCTGAATTGCTTAAGGGCTACTCCCCGTTCGCTCGCCGCTACTGGGGGAATCTCGGTTGATTTCTTTTCCTCCGGGTACTTAGATGTTTCAGTTCCCCGGGTTCGCCTCCTGAACCCTATGTATTCAGGTTAAGGATACTCACTTGTGTGAGTGGGTTTCCCCATTCGGACATTCCTGGATCAGCGCCTGTTTATCGGCTCCCCAAGACTTTTCGCAGATTACCACGTCCTTCATCGCCTCTGACTGCCAAGGCATCCACCGTGTACGCTTAGTCACTTGACCATATAACCCAAAACGATCTGTTTGGCTGCGATCTTTTCCTTCATGCGGTGTTGCAATCTTCACTCTGTCAGTCACGTAGCGCTGCTACGTTCCTTCCTTCGTTCAGCTTGCGCCTTGCCTGAAGAAAAATCTCTTTGCCAAACCCCATAAAAAGGGCCTGTTCTGAATTAAAGGTTCATATAACTACCTTTAACGATCACATTCATCAGACTTCCAACTCACACGGAACACTTCTGTCTTCCGTCCTCTGTCTTCTGTCCTCTGAACGCCATACACTTGAGAGTGTCTCAGCAAGAATCTCATTAAAAGACTTGCGCCTTTTAAATCAACTCAGCTTATTTAAGTTTGGATTCCACATTGTTAAAGAACACATTATCCAGAACGGATAATGAAGCAAAATATGCTTAATGAATCAGTCAAATAAACACCACTTTAAGAAAG
>NZ_JAHHPR010000805.1:0-1274 GCF_024606255.1 Endozoicomonas sp. SESOKO3 | reverse complement strand
CTTTTACTACCGTCCACTGGATGTAGAGTGGATGAATATTGCCGGGCAGTACCTCATGGGTGAACATGACTTTGATTCTTACCGTGCGGTGCAGTGTCAGGCGAAACATGCGGTTCGTGAAATTCAGCACCTGAATGTTTACAGGCATGGCGATATGGTTGTGATAGATGTCAGGGCGAATGCGTTTCTTCATCATATGGTAAGAAACATCACGGGTGTTCTTCTGGAGATTGGTGCCGGTAGAAAGCCACCTGTCTGGGCAAAAGAAGTGTTGGATGCCAGAAGTCGTTCTGAAGGGGGTGTTACAGCAAAGCCCCATGGTCTTTATTTTGTCGATGTAGGTTACCCGGCAGAGTATGAACTGCCAAAAAGTGAACCGAACCCTTTCTTTGTAGCTTCGGCGCTGCCCTGGTGACCCGGAGGTTCCTTGACAACCCGGTGTCCTGTGGGGTCTGTTATTGAATAGGGCATCTGGCTTTATCGATTAGTATCCTTTACAGCCGCGAAAATGCTTTTTCGTTCATGGCTATTTTAAGGCAACCAGGGATGGGTGATGAGAAAACGACATATGTCTACAGTAGGCTTTATTGTCTTCGTTGCAGCTCTATTGGTGTTGAGTGGATTCACTCGGGCCGGATCACTGGAATGGGGCGGTCAGGAGGAGGGGGTCTGTCTGCAGGAGGGTTCGAAGGAGCGAGACCAATGGAGTCAGAATATTAAAAAAAAGTTTAACTGGCTGCCTCACTTCAGCGGTGGAAGATTGGCCTATTCCCGGTCTTGTGATCAGGACAAAATGCAAGACTGGGAGGTAGATGAAGATGAGGTGGTTTCTGGTGAAGGCAGAAGGCTGAATGTTTTCCGATGGCGCAAGCAGTTCCATCCATTAACGTCAGAGCGCAAATTTGGTGTCCTTTATCCGGTTCGGTATCTGCAGCAACGTTTGAGCTTTCAATTCAGAGATAGTCGCTACTGTCTGGTATTGAACAAGAATAAGCGCTTTGAAAGCCTTTCCTGGGAGCAGTGTCTGCAATCTGTCGAAACTCGCTGGTTATTCGATCTGCCACCTGATCCTGGTGAGGATGGGTTGATGGGTCTGGCAGGAATTGACAGTAATCAAGATGGTGTTCGTGATGATGTTGAACGGTTTATTGAGAGAGCATTAGGAGGTTCTGAAAAGGAGAGGAAAGCTGCTCTGTCATTTGCCAATAGTCTCCAGAAAGAGTTGATAAGCGCATATGACCAAAACACAGTGATAGCTCTTGAACCAGAAACAG
>NZ_JAHHPR010000804.1:0-7520 GCF_024606255.1 Endozoicomonas sp. SESOKO3 | reverse complement strand
ATATGATTGTATAATATTATTTATCTATTAAATGCCTGGCTATTGTGAATTTAGGCGGAACGTCCGGTAGGTTATTTCTCTGGAACCATTCAGCGCTCACAAGTTCTTTCTCTTCAAGAAAAATCTCCCCTGATTTATATTCGGCGTGATAGCCCAGCATCAAGGCATGAGGAAATGGCCAACTCTGACTGAGCTGGTACTTTATTTCACCGACCTCCAGACCGACTTCTTCCCTGATCTCTCTCACTACAGCTTCCTCTGCACTCTCTCCTGGCTCTATAAAACCGGCGATAACCGTATGCATTGTCGTATTTCGCAAATGTCGTCTATGACGAACGAGCAATATTTCATCACCTTTGTGAATAAGAACAATGATGCACGGAGATATCCTTGGATAGTAAGTCATCTCACAAGCTGGGCAAGACATTGCCCAGTCCCCTTCGCCTGACATGCACGGGCTACCGCAGCGGCCACAGAATTGGTGGTCTCTCCTTGATCTCAAGATTTGAGCTGCATGGCTGTATAATGCCACCATTGATTCAGGCTGCATTGCCATATACTGTCGGGCGTCAATGGCACTGCCCTCATCTGGAATACGGTCTGTTTTTATAACCGAGACCGAATACTTGTCCAGTGTTCCGGTTCTGATCGCTTCGAGGCCATCCATCCAGGAGCGATTCTCCCAGAGGAACCCGCCATCAGGATTCATCACGATGTCATGACCAGAAAGAATCAAAAAACGATCAGACTGATCTCCTTTCTGAGTCCAGCCACTTGCAGGTTGGTATGGCATAAATGTCACAGCTCTCGTTGATGAATCAATCGTTGGCCATTGCAAACTTCATTTATCAAAAGCAATCACCAGTCTTGCTGACCTATTTTTTGCAGTTTTTCCTGATGCAGTTTTAATTCAGCATCGGTCGGTTTGATGATTTTCAAGGCAGGCCTGTCTGAAGATAAACGTCTGATAACCGTTACATCATCCTCTGTCCCCTCTCCTGCTCCACCCAAGAGCAGCGAAGTCTGGCCACCGGTCATGGCGAGATATACTTCAGCCAATATTTCAGAGTCAAGAAGCGCCCCATGGAAGGTACGGGCTGAGTTATCGATAAAATAACGTTTACACAGTGCGTCCAGGTTATTTTTCTGACCTGGGTGTTTCTTTCTTGCTATGGCAAGGGAGTCGGTAATTTTACTGTAGTCCTCTACCTGTCCGAGGCCGGGGTCCAGCCACTTGAGCTCATGGTTGAGAAAGTTAACATCAAAGGGGGCGTTATGAGCAATCAGTTCAGCATCCTTGATAAAATCCAGAAAGTCTTTGGCCACTGCTGCAAAGAGCGGTTTGTCCCGAACAAATTCGTTGGTAATACCGTGAACCTGAATAACCTCATCATCCATATGCCGCTCAGGATTGATATAGACATGATAGGTATTGCCCGTCAGCTTCCTGTCAATCATCTCCACACAACCGATTTCGACAATTCGGTGGCCCTGTGAAGGGTCGATACCGGTGGTTTCCGTATCCATTATGATCTGGCGGCTCATTGCTTCTTACCTTCAATAATCTCTTGGGCACCGCGACAGGCGAGTTCATCGGCCATTTCATTTTCCCGATGTCCTGCATGCCCTTTCACCCAGCACCATTCAATCTTATGGCGGGTATTCTGAACATCAAGCCGCTCCCATAAGTCCTTGTTTTTTACGGATTTACCTGCTGCTGTTTTCCAGCCTTTGCGTTTCCAGCCATTCAGCCATTCGGTAATACCCTTTCGTACATATTGGGAATCGGTCGTGACACGGACCGTACAGGTCCGTGTCAAGGTTTCCAGTCCCATAATAGCGGCCATCAATTCCATACGGTTATTGGTGGTTTCCTTTTCACCGCCATACAATCCTTTTTCAGCAGTGCCATAACGCAGTACCACCCCCCAACCTCCGGGGCCAGGGTTTCCTTTGCAGGCACCATCTGTAAAAAGCTCAACTAGCTTGCTCAACGATTATCTCCCACCCGGCTGGACCCTGTAATCGGCTTTCCGACCAGGGATTGCCCCACTGAGGACCAGACAGGCTTGATCGGTGTCATGCCTGGCACTTCCCGGGTAGCAACTATGATGTAAAAACTGCCAAAGGGCAGCATCCAATTGTGACAGCGTTGTTCAATCACTTCCGTCTTCAAACCCATTGCAGAGTGGTTGGAGGGGAACAGATAGGCACCATGAATCACTTTCTCAACACTGAATCCCAGCAGGGTTAACCAGTCTTTCATCCGGCTGGGACTGATGAACTGAACCCCACGGAACAACTTTCGATAACCCGGAAGTATCATCCGCTTGATATTGCAGAGACTCAAAGGGTTAAAACCCACTACAATCATCTTGCCTCCGGGTATGATGGTATGACCGGCTTCGCTGAGAAGCCGGTGCGGACGATCAGACACTTCTACCATATGATGCAGCAAGACTAGATCCAGGCTGCCCGGAGCAATCGGCCAGTGGTAAGGATCAAGCAGTAATGAAGACACTGGTTCAGTGTTCAAAGGGTGAAACCGGAAGTTCCGGCTGACTTGAGAGCCTGACAGCAGAGAAGAAGTCGGGGATACGGATAACTCGACAGCGTGATAACCAAAGATATACTTTAACTCATGTTCTATGTGACAGCCTTCTGCCTTGAGCACAAACTCTCCTGCGCCGGACTGCATCCACTCCTGCAGGGCCCGCAACTTTTGAGGCATTTCAGGTCCGGTCGATTTTTTAAACCATTGCATCAGGCTTTTTCCATGTATGCTGTAGTCAAATCAGCAAAAACCTCGAGCCAGAATATAGTCCTGCTCAATTACACATCTTATCTGGCACGGCAGGATTCGACCAGCATCGGTGTCATCCCTTATAACAATGGTAAAGAAAACAGTACAGACTTTATACGCAAAATCTGTAAAATTGATTGTCTGGCCATTCCAGACATTAGAATGTTATTGACTATCACCCGACAGAATGTCCTATGATCCACATACAAGCTATCAAGGCTTTTCAAGATAACTACATATGGCTGCTTTCTGAAAGCGGCAGTCAACAGTGCCTGGTTGTTGATCCCGGTGAAGCTGACGTGGTTGAGAAAGCAATGAAAAGTCTGAATCTGGCGTTATCGGGCATTCTGATTACCCATCATCACTGGGATCATACGAATGGTATACAATCGTTGACAAAAGACCGTAATATTCCCGTCTATGGCCCTGATAATGCTGAAATTTCCGGTATTACATACCCCCTGAATGGCACAGAGACACTGACAGTGCTCGGCACCGAATTCAACATTCTGAAAACGCCTGGTCATACGCTTGATCATATTGCCTATTTCGCCAATCCAGATCAGGACGACCCCATCCTGTTTTGTGGCGATACCCTATTTTCAGCTGGCTGTGGTCGACTGTTTGAAGGGACTGCTGAACAGATGCTGAGCTCATTGAATAAACTCCGTTCTCTGCCCAAAAACACCCGGGTATACTGTGCACATGAATACACTCTGGCTAACCTGGCTTTTGCCCGGGCCGTAGAACCCGCTAACCCCTCTATTAAGGAGTATCGCAATAAAGTCATTCAGCTTCGCGAACAGGGCAGGCCAAGCTTGCCTTCCAGCCTGGAGCTGGAATTTACCATCAATCCATTCCTGCGTATTGACCAACATAGTGTCATTACTGCAGTAAAGGAGCACGCCCCATGTACTGTCCTGTCAAACGATGCAGAGGTATTTGGAGCATTACGTCATTGGAAGGATCAGTTTTGATGACGATAAACATTGTGTTCCTTCACGATAAATAAATTTTTTATGTCTGAACCTTTGAATACAGAGCAGGCGTCCGGTCGTTATACCGGACCTCAAGTTAAACCCCTGGTTCGAGTCCTTGGCGCCGCCACACTCGTTATGACTCTTACAAGCTGTATGAGTACTTCTACAGAACAAGCGGGTACCAGTTCACCGGTCAAAGCTGAGCAAAATGTTACCAAAGGCAAAATGGCCAAGAAAGCGGTCAGAAAGCAGGTAGCCAAGCAACCAGCAACTGACCTTTGGGACAGGACCCGTCGAGGTCTCGCCATGGACCTGGATAATAATCATCCCCGGGTATTGGCAGAATTGCGCTGGTATAAGAAAAACCAGGGCTACTTTGACCGGGTTTCTGATCGCGCCAGTCCCTATTTCTTCTTCATCCTGATGGAAGCCGAGAAACGTGGCGTTCCTCTGGAACTGGCATTAATGCCCATAGTGGAAAGTGCCTTCGATCCATTTGCTTATTCCCATGCAGGTGCATCCGGCTTGTGGCAATTCATGCCAGCTACTGGAGAACATTACGGACTAAAGCAGAACTGGTGGTATGACGGTCGTCGTGATGTGGTTGAAGCTACCCGCGCAGCACTCGACTATATGGTCAGTCTCAACAATATGTTTGATGATTGGGAATTAGCGCTGGCTGCTTTCAATTCAGGGCCCGGACGGGTTATGAATGCGGTCAACAAGAACAAGAGACAGGGTAAATCGACTCGCTTCTGGCATCTTGACCTGCCAAGTGAAACCACCGCCTACGTCCCTAAGCTGATCGCCTTGGGCAAGATCGTTCGTAATCCGGCAAAATACGGTATCAAGCTGAAGCCTATTCCGAACAAACCACATTTTGCCAAGGTTAAAACCGGTGGTCAGCTTGACATGGCCAAGGCAGCCAAGTTGTCAGGTATTAGTCTGAATGAGTTATATCGATTGAATCCCGGGCTTAATCGCTGGTCTACCCCACCTTCTGGTCCTCACTATCTACTGATTCCTATTGCAAGGGCCGAATCCTTCCAAACTGAACTGGCTCGATTGCCTACGGAGAAACGTATGCAATGGCGCCGTTATTCCGTGAAGTCGGGTGATAGCCTCAGCAAGATTGCCAATACCTTCAATACCAAGTCCAAATTCATCAAGGAAGTTAACAAGATGGATACAGACTTGATCAGGGTTGGGCAGAGCCTGTTGATTCCTGTCCCCGCCAGAGAGAAGGAAAAGTATGCCCTGACAGCATCACAGCGTCGCATCGCCAAACAAAACACCCAGCGCACCGGTCGGCAAAGATTGAATTACTCCGTTAAATCAGGAGACAGCTTCTGGAGCATAGCTAAAAAGTACAACACTGGCGTTCAGGAACTGGCTCGCTGGAATGGCATGTCACCCAGAGATAATCTCAGAATCGGACAGAAACTGGTGGTATGGAGCAAAACCAATGCTGCCCGGAACGGTGTTGTTCGCAAGGTCAATTACAAGGTTCGCAGTGGTGACTCCCTGTCCCGTATCGCTGACAAGTTCAATGTAGCGGTAGCTCAGATCAAAACCTGGAACACCTTTGACAGCAAATACCTGCAGCCCGGCCAACGATTGACTCTCTACGTTGATGTGGCGCGCGCTTACGAATAATCAGCCAAGATGCCCAGACCCGATTTTTCACGGGTCTGACATCCTTCCCTATAAAGCGCTCCCTTGAATTGTCGATGTCAAGTTCATTCGGTTTAATATTACCGGGGAGCATCATTGAAACCACTGACGCTATTTTTACTGCTCTATTTACAAGGAATGCTGGCAATTGCCAAAAGTGAGCAGTGGCAACACCATCTGTCCATCATGGACGAACCGCTCTATAAAAAAGATTTTAAGCACTTCCAATACGTCAACCCTGAAGCCCCCAAAGGTGGCCATTTGCGATTAGCAGCCCTGGGAACCTTTAATACTCTGAATCCATATAGTGCAAGTGGAATAGCCCCCACACAGGCAAACAATACTTACCGCTTCGGCTTTCTGGAGTTAAACGAGCCCTTGATGGTGGGCACTGGCCCTTATGCCCCCTCCATGGAACATAAAAGTACGGCTTATGGTCTGATAGCTGAAGCGGTGGCCTACGATCCGGAAAAACAAAAGCTCTCATTCAAGCTGAGAAAAAATGCCCGTTTCCATGACCAGCACCCGATTACCACCGAAGATGTTGAGTTTTCCTACAAGATACTGCTGGAACAGGGACACCCAAACTTCAAACTCGCACTGGAGCAGGTTGAACGCATCCAAATTGAAGATCGGTACATCATCCACTTCTTTCTGAAACCCTCTTCCTCTAAAGCACTCCCACTTAAACTCAGTGAGCTGCCTGTGTTACCAAAACATTACTGGCAGAATCGTGATTTTTCAAAAACCACACTCATACCACCTTTACTCAGTGGTCCATACAAGATTGCCAGGGTCAGACCGGGTGCAACCATCGTCTACGAGCGAGTCCCGGACTATTGGGGAGCCGAGCTAGCTGTTAACAGAGGCCTTTATAATTTTGACAAAGTCACTCTGAATTTTTACCGTGACCGTCATGTCAGCTTCCAGGCTTTTAAAAAAGGCGAGATTGATGTCCACTACGAAGGTGAGGCGAAAAACTGGGAAACAGGTTATGACTTTCCAGCCATGCAACAGGGCAAGGTTATCAAGCTGAATATTCCGGACAAAATGCACTATGGCAGAAGGTTCTTTGTTTTTAATCTCAAATCCCCACTGTTTCAGGATCGAAGAGTCAGGCAGGCTATCAGCCTGTTGTTCGACTGGGAATGGTCTTCAACAAAGCTCTTCTATAACGCCTATATCCGAACCACCCATTTCTTTAGTGCCCATGAGAATAATACTTCTGCCCTTCCCACACAGAACGAACAGGAACTGTTTAAACCTTTTCGATCGATATTGCCACCGGAGCTCTGTTCCAGGCCATTCGAGCTCTCAAAAACAAGCGGGGATGGAAATATCACAGCTCAACGAAGACAAGTCCTTAAACTCCTGAAAGAGGCCGGCTGGCATTACCATCAGGGGCAATTATTAAACGCTCGAAATGAACCCTTCCACTTTACATTTCTTCACTACTCAAAACTGGCTGACCGTTTCATACTCCCTTTTGCCGCCAACCTTGCCAGTGTAGGAATCAAAATGGATTTTCGGGCTACAGACCTGAGCCAATACCAGCGAAGACTGAGAGAAAGGGATTTTGATATGGTTCAAACAACCCTGATGGTACCTTATCTCCCCGGCGAACACCTCAAAGGATTATTTCATTCAGAATCTGCAGATATTAAAGGCAGCCAGAACCTTGCCGGAATTCATAACCCGGCCATTGATGCCTTGATTGATCATGCGCTCTCAGCCCATAGTAAAAAGGATCTTTATACCGCGATGCAGGCTTTGAATCGTCTTTTGCTCTGGGAGCATTACTTCATTCCTAACTGGCAGGGTCGTTTTATAAGAATCGCATACTGGCAGCACCTGCAAACTCCTGAAACTTTCCCACCCTTTGGTATTCGTCTTACGTCATGGTGGATGAAACCCAAATCTTCAGCTGGCTCAAAACAGAGAACAGAATGACTATTAAACCATGGGCACATACTCTTATTGCTCTGATTCTTGCCTGCTTTTACGCTTCTGCTCAGGCCGGTATTCAGCAACCTTATCACAACAGTCATGCTATTAACCTGATC
>NZ_JAHHPR010000803.1:0-1280 GCF_024606255.1 Endozoicomonas sp. SESOKO3 | reverse complement strand
CCATTATAAACGTTCTAATGGCTTCCAGGGACTCTTCGACCTTATGGCCCAGTTCCGCCATTTCATCCAGAGTGTATTTCCTCCTGCTGACGCTACGGTTGCGTAATTGCTCGTCTTTGCCAGCTACGGCAGTCGCTCTCGCTACCAGATTTTCACCGTTGGTAGGAGTAATATCACGGTGATCCTGCTGACGTGTGACTTTGCTTTCTTGCTCTGAGCTCGTTGAAGGATCAGAAGTTGAACTATTTCCTGATTGAGGAGAGGGTAGACCCTGGCTAGCTCCGTCCATTTTAACCTGCCATTTTGTTGATTCGTTTTCTTCAGTCTAGAAAGTCTGACAGATTTGTCAGAAGAGCTCGGATGGCAGGAAGCTGGCTCATCAGAGCCAGCTTTAAGGCGAGGGAGTCAGATGTCCCAGTGCAGGCCCAGATTAAAGCCCTTGATACGCTCATCGTCATAGATGCCCTTGGTGCCATCCATATCAATGTCGTAGGTGCGGTAGCCACCTTGCAGTTTCAGGCCGGCAAACAGGTAAAAACGGACACCCACTTCCAGATCATTAAAGTCAGTATCGCCTGAGCGACCTGCGTAAAGCTTGCTGTAAAAGCTAATGATGCTGTCCTGAAACAATTCCACATCGGCGGTTAGCATGGGGACTGTATCGCTGAAAGAGGCATTCCGATATTCACCGCTGTCAAAGCGACGAACCCCCAGTCCCAGATCCAGAGCAATATTGCCATTATCCAGAATTTCGTAGTAGCCGGAAGCATCGTAACTGTCGAACTTCAGCTTGTCATGGTTAAGCCTGCTATAGCCTACCGCCAGATTGGGAAGCAGGGGGATCGGGTGTTCTATCTGTCCGTAAACGGTCTGAAAGTCACCGTGGTTGGTAGTATTCCAATAGTTGTAACCCAGTTTCGCGCCAATAATATCTGCCTTGGCAATGGTAACGCTTGCCGTCAGGATGGCAGCCGTCAGAATCGATTTTTTCATTTGTCGTTATTGCGTAGGTAAAAGTAACAACTTACCGCTTGTTAGCCATGGCTCCCATTCTGACTTTTACTTATAGCCATTACCCAGGGTTACTTCTTGCGTCATATTGCAAAGGGAATTGGCGGTAAGTCGTATCTTCGTCTATATAGATCCTTCAGGCATAGATAACTCAGAAATCAACAGTCTTCATTGGGGTAGTGGGGCCATCTCAACAGCCTCTGTGCAGCTGGGTCTGAGTTGTCAATTTAAATCTACGCAATAACGACAAATGAAAAAATCGATTCTGA
>NZ_JAHHPR010000802.1:0-1516 GCF_024606255.1 Endozoicomonas sp. SESOKO3 | reverse complement strand
CCTTTTTCATAATAGGTGCAAGTAGACGTGCAGAGGAGGTATTTGATCATTTCACTGTAAGGTGAGTCTGTTATTCTGATCTCTCAACTCAGGAAGTATCGCTATGACTTTTCAAACGAATTCTGCCATCAAACCCAGAATGGTGGGCTCTGTGCCTGTTCTTGAAATCGACAACCCTTTTGCCAACGCCATGATTTCATTGCAAGGGGGACAGGTTTTGAGTTATCAGCCAAAAGGTCAGGAGAAAGTCCTCTGGATGAGCCCACTGGCAGATATGACTGAGGGAAAAGCGATTCGTGGTGGTGTGCCCGTTTGCTGGCCATGGTTTGGTTCCAGAAAGGAAGGAGGCCCCAATCATGGTTTTGCCCGTACAAAACTTTGGCAATATGAGTTGAGTGAAACGCTGGACAATGACAAGACCAGAGTCGTGTTGTCTTTGCCCATCGACGGTGTTCAAGAATGGGATGGGAAAGCAGGCCTGGGTATAGATATTATTGTTGGAGAAACACTGAGAATCAGTCTGACCTCCAGAAACAATGGCTCCAGGAAGGTTCAAATAAGTCAGGCGTTGCATACTTATTTTAGTGTTTCAAATACGGATCTGATCTGGATTGAAGGACTGGATGGGAAACGTTACCTGGATGAGACCGACGAGAGCAGAGCTTTTATTCAGGAAGGCGAAGTGATCATCGAGGGTGAGGTTGACAGAACCTATATTGATGACAACGAAACCTGCATCCTGCATGATCCCGGTATTGGAAGAAAAATCACTATCAAAAAATCCGGTAGCAACGGCACAGTTGTCTGGAACCCGGGGCCTGTTCGGGCAGAAAAAATGCACGACGTGCCTACTTTTGATTACAAGTCTATGGTTTGTGTGGAAACGGTAACCTTGCCTCAGGTTCCCGTAGAGCTGGAGCCGGGGCAGAGTCATGTTTTGATGGCTGAGATTTTTGTGGGGTGATTGGTTTTTGCAGGAAGCCCCCAATTTTGCTGAGGGCTTTTTTTCTTGTGGCTAGTTCCAGGCTCCCGCAGCCGTGCCACCACGAGTCCCTACAGAGTCTAATGTAATAGTGGCATTGGCGGTTATGCCGGAGCTTCCTGTGGCCGTTGCCGTCAGCGTATAGGTTCTGCCATTCGCAGGTACTGCAATGGCCAGATTGAAGTTGGCATTACCACTCTCTGGGCTCTGGGTAACAAAAATGCTGGGAGCACCATTGTTGTCATCTCCACCTCCAACGGAAGCGCCCAGGTAAGAGCCTCTTTGAGCTCTATGTCTCTCCATTGCTCCAGCTAGTCCAATCAGAGATGACTCAGCATCCCTCATAGCAGAAGTAGTGACATGCTGGTTGTAACTTGGCACTGCTATAGTTGCCAGAATGCCAATGATTGCGACAACAATCATCATTTCTATCAGAGTAAAACCCTTAATATTCCTCTTCACTGTTACTCCCCTTTATTATTTCTTTTGTATCCAGTAAGTGTTACCTTCCGGGCTTCCTGAATTCAGTTTTTC
>NZ_JAHHPR010000801.1:0-1716 GCF_024606255.1 Endozoicomonas sp. SESOKO3 | reverse complement strand
CTTTAACCAAGATATTAATACTTAGTTCAATTCATAAATTGGCAGTCATATTGTCATTTTTCAGGGCGTCCTCAATCGGGCGCTTAATCCCTTTAGCAGGTTGGCTGGTCACTTCTGAGCGTGAGGCTGTTCCCGGTATCGAATAGAAGTTCCCTGAGTCAGAACTTTTTGAGTCATCAGTTGTCGTAAAAAGATAGCGTGTCTAATAAAAGCTGGCTGATGTGGGCAATATTTTCAGGAGGAAAAAAACAATGCTGCCAACAGGAGGGGCGTCATCCAATCCACTAAACCTGAAAGGTGTTGATACAACCACATCTGAAAAGCATAATCCCGTAACAGCCTCGACTAAAAGAATACCCTTTGTCCAGAGCGAGACAACTCCGCGTACGCAAAGCACTGTGCCATCTGAAGGCTTATGCACCACAAAAAGGGTAAAACTGAAACCGGCTCGCTCCATTCTTGGTCACCCTTATTACAGGCCCGAAAATAAAAAAGCACTCTTGGCATCAAATAATTCATATAATAATGTGCTGATGCAACAAATGATGATGGAGTTGACAGAACTGCAAGTCTCTTCGAAGGAGGCGCAATGTCGTCAGCACAACCTTTTGGATAATTCATCCCCGCAAGTCTTTATAAATCTGATAAAGCAGGGTGATACAAAAAGCGTAAAAGAATGCATTACCAATAACCCCCTTGCTTTAGCTGTTAAAAATAAAGAAGGTAACTCAGTCCTGCATCTGGCAGTGCTACACGGCCATGATGACTTATGCCGACTGTTAGTTAGTAGGGCACAACACCTGTTGCAGGCAACAAATAATAACGGCGAACGACCTCTGCATATCGCAGCCAAAGAGGAACAAAACCATTTTTTGAGATTTTTTCTGGATAATTGCCCCAGTTTGTCATTATTGGAAACAGAGTTGCTGGCAACAGACAAATCAGGAGCTACACCGGTACACCTGGCAGCTCAATACGGAAATAAAGCTGGTTTGATGGCCATGCTTGATTATGAAAGTATCCGGAATGTGTTTGTTGGCAATTATTTCCTTATCGGGTTGGCGATAGAAAATGGTCATACACAGTGTGCGGAAGTTATTATTAACAGTGCAAAAACTGCGGGTACTTTTTTTCAACCCTATAACCTTCTTCACTATGGGGTAGAGTGTGGCCAGTTGGATTGTGTAAAATGGCTTGTGCAAACCTATCCAGACGCTTTCACACCTGAAGAAGGTGATTTAAATGACTTGGAGCCACTAACCCGGTTAGCTATAAAACGTGGCCATGATGAAATTCTAAAATATCTTCTCGAGCAGCCGTTCGTCATAAAACAACTGACGAAAATGGGGTATGCCTCTGAATTTGAGAGTAAAGAAAATGGTGCCTGTGCAAAACTGATCAGAGATGCCCGGGAGAAAGTGAAGTTGCCTTTTTGCCCGGTGAAAAATTTCGATAAAACACTATTCCAACAGGCCTTGCAGCAGGAAGAAGATAAAATTTTCAATAAAAATACCAAGAGAGACAATTTATCGGATCAGCCCGATAACAGTTTTGCCGACAGATCATTGTCCAGCAAATATCTGCCACAAGTTAAAGCCTTGTTAAGTGGGTTGCAGGAAGTAGGCGTTTATGTACATTGTATCATTGAAGAAAATTTAGATAAAAAAGGTCAATTCATGGCTATGGGGGATACCGCAGCATCGGTTGGACTGATTA
>NZ_JAHHPR010000800.1:0-27002 GCF_024606255.1 Endozoicomonas sp. SESOKO3 | reverse complement strand
CGTAATCAACTACGGATTCTGGTACGGCATCTGCAAAACAACGGGGCTGGTCGCTGCCCTTTCCGGTCGGTTTGGCCTGTCCGGCACAGAGCAAAATGAGTTACAAGAGGCCAAATCATCTTTTTGTAATCAACTCGCTGCCGTTATCACCTCCACCGAGGTGGCTTTAGCCGGTCGCGTATCGCCCTGGCCTCTTGAGACGCCCTGGTGGCAGCCACTGCGATTTGTAGGAACAGCATACAGTGCATATGAAGCATACACTAACCGCGATCCCTATCTTATACCCATAATGACTACGGCTTACTTTACCCATGAGGTGATGGCAAGAACGGTAGCCGGAGCCACTACTGTCGGGGGTTTAAGGTACCAGAATGAAAGTACAATCCAACCTTTGGACTATACCCACACTGAATATAAAATGTTGTCATTTTTCACTGGCATGATGGTCGGGACAATAGTCCACGAGAAAATGATTGCCAGAGGTGTCTCTCCGGGAAAAGCAGCTTTTGGTTACATCATATCTGCCGTATTGACAGACGGAATATTATTAATAAGTAATCTCTCAAAACGTATTTTAGACGGTGATATTAGAGTTGAAACAGCAACGGCAGCAGAAGTCTTAGCCGGAACCGGAGCCATAGCTGGGTCATGGGCCACAGCTACAGTCGGAGTCGTAAATGTTGCGCAATCACCAAATTCATTATTCTTGGGCCACGTCACATTAGCCAACTTGTTTGTGGCAGAAAGTCTGACTGCTACTGTTCGAACTGAACTATGGTGCGCCGCTGGAATGGCGACGGGATCGGTAGTCGGAAGCGAAGTTGTGCATCTTCTGTGGCAACAACGCTCAAGACTGGATTCAAACCATTTATTGAATAACGTTGCTCTTACCCTGGCTCCTGCCTTGGCTCTCGCTCTGATCAATGGCTTTTCAAACAACATAGTCTATGGCTACTCACTGGAAGAGAGTTTCAGCGAAACAGCTCGTAACCAATGGAAGAAATTTCATGCTCCTTTGGATTATTTGTACACCTTGTTTAAATAACAGAGAGTTGATGCGAGGGTGAGAAACGTTACGACCTATGGGTGATGATGGTTAAAGCCCAGTCTGACACGATGGCTTGAAACATCAAAACAGCCCCATCTGTCCGTCAATCAACGTATTAAAATCAAGATTTATAAAAGGTAGAACTCCGTCCGCCACCGGCTTTAGCTGCTTGTCGATGTAATGTTGATAATCAATAGGGCTGGTGCAATATTCCAGCGGCTCAGGTCCATTGACTGTCATCAGGTACTGAATCCAACCTTTTCGCTGATACTTAAGTGATTTTCCCAGTGACTGATTGATCTCATCCGCCTTTCTGGCCGCCCTGACCTGGGGAGGAATGTTTTTAACATAGTCCTTGAGATTTCGCCGCAGTCGCTTTCGATATACCAGTTTGTCATCCCACGCTCCGGCCAGCGTTTTCTGAACGGTTTCCGTGACCAGCTTTTCCGGGGATTGATCATTAAACACTAACGAGAACAGTTCCGTTTGAAAATACTTGGCCAATGCCGTCCAGTCAGAACGCACCGTTTCCAGCCCCTTGAATACCAGTTCCTGTCCACCAGCAGTGGATTTAATGCCGGCATAGCGTTTTTTACTGCCGGTGTCCGATCCACGTATGGTAGGCATCAGAAACCTCTGGTAGCAAGTTTCGAACTCAAGTTCCAGCGCCGAGTCCAGTTGCAAATCTTCTCTCAGTTTGGCTGTCCAGCGGTCATTGATCATACGTTCCAGTTTTTTACCGGTCGATCTTGCCTGTTCATCGGAATAGGCCTCATCCAAAAGCACGAAAGTAGAATCAGTATCACCGTAAATCACCCGATAGCCCTGCCCTTCTATCCATCGGGCTGTCTGCTGCATGATTTCATGCCCTCGCAGGGTAATGGAGCTGGCCAACCGGGTGTCATAGAAACGACAACCACCTGAGCCCAACACGCCATAAAAAGAATTCATAATAATCTTCAGCGCCTGAGAACGGGCAGCATCGTTTTGCTTCTTGGCCTCATCCCTTTGAGCCCAAAAGGAAGCAATAATATCAGGGAGAAAATGCCGCTCACGTGAGAAAAGTGCGCCACGAAAACCGGGAATCGTACCTTCCGGTTCTTTCAAACCTTCTACCAGCCCGAGGGGATCAATTTTGAAGGTTCTGATGATCGAAGGATAAAGGCTCTTGAAATCCAGAACGATCACATTGCGATAGAGTCCGGGAATGGAATCCATGACATAACCCCCCGGACTGGCCAGACCACCCCCTTCTGGTAAATTCGGAGCCACATAACCGGCTCTGTGCAAACGTGGCATATAGAGATTGGTAAAGGCCTGGACTGAGCCTCCCATCCGATCAAGCTCCAGCCCGGTCAGATGACTGCGCAATCTCAGGTAATCAAGAATGTTGGTGTGTTCAAAAATCTCTTCAACCAGTCGGCAGTCTTGCAGGTTGTAACGGGCCAGCTTTTCCTTGTTATGGTGAAAGTCATGATTAATGATAGCCATCCGGTTATCTACGTCTTCTGTCGCTTTACCTTTGCCCAGCAGCGTCTGTGCCACAAACTCCAGACTAAAGCTGTCAAACTGATAGGTTGCAGCCTTTAAGGCCTCGATACCATCGATGACCATTCGACCGGGCAGAGTAATGAAGCCCTGTCCACTTTCACCTCTGCGATTTCTCCAGCTGGCTGCCTGTTGCCCCCTTCCCAGTTTTAACTTCATTCCATAGCGTTCCGCTCGTTTGAGCAGTAGCCGAAAATCAAAGTTAATGACATTCCAGCCAATCACTATGTCGGGGTCCAGAGTTCCAAGCGTCTCTTCAAGCGCCACAAGAAGTGCTTTTTCATCCGGAACCCATTGTATCCAGTCGACCCGCTCCTGATCGCCTACCATGATAACCCGTCCAAAGTCTCCTCCCGAAAGACCCACTGAGTAAAGTTCTCCCCGCTCGGAACATTCAATATCCAGGGAAACTACTTTGAAGTCGGGATTAAACTCTGCAGGACGAATGCGCGCATTGCGGTACTCCCGATAACCTGACTTCTGCACCGGATCTCCGGTGAATGCCACGCCACCGTAGACAAACCTCTCCATCAGAAACCGGTCTGCCAGCCTGACATCGGCTTCCAGCAACTCTATGCCTCTGGTACGAAAATATTCCTGCATCTGAAACGATTGCTGCACGTTATGACTATAAAGGGCAGTGACTGGCTCATGGCGAAAGTTCTTCAGAGGCAGCGGTTTTGCCTCAATCGTTGGATAAGTCCTGAAAAACTCACTCTGTAGCGGCTCAAACTCAGAGGAAACGACAAAGCAGACGGGACGCACCTCTTCAATTACCAGTCTTGCAGGGCCATCATCGGTGACAACCCACATAATAACTTCCGCCTGTCCCCTGTGGTCCTGGCTATGTCGGCTCAGAAGAAAGCCTCTGCGTACAGGCTCGGTATTTTGCAAGTCAGTTCTCAAATGTTGTTCTGTTTTCGGACTGGCTCCCGGGAGAGCATAATTTCCTGATATTAACATTGCCGCAGCAGCGCGGGGAGGCTAAAAACAAGAATCCGGATGGACAAACTCTCAGGACTGGCTAAAAATGGAGATACTTCAAGACCTTAACAAACGGCCCCTTGTGAGGGGTTGCATAAAAACACTGCTTCATCTTTGAACAGGGTGAAGTGATTTTTGAGATAAGAAAAATGACAGGTTCAGTTTAATGACATTACCTGACGATCTTGAATACCTGACAGGCTTTGGTAACGAACACGAAACAGAGGCATTACCCGATGCCCTGCCCAAGGCCTGCTTCAATCCTCAGAAAGTGGCTTATGGTCTGTATTGTGAACAGTTTTCAGCCACTGCTTTCACAGCGCCCAAACACCAAAACCGCCGAACCTGGACCTACCGAATCCGCCCTTCTGCTGTTCAGGGAAACTACCAGTGCTGGGATAAGAACCCCTTGCTGGAAACCGCTCCCCTGGATCTGCCTCCTGTGCCGAGCCCACTTCGCTGGGACCCCCTGCCCGCTCCTGAACAACCGACTGATTTTATCAGTGGCCTGACCACTATTGCAGCCAATGGTAAAGCCATCACGCAGATCGGTAGTGCCATTCATCTATACGCAGCTAATCAAAGCATGGAAAAGCGTTTTTTTTATAATGCCGATGGCGAGCTGCTGATTGTCCCTCAAACAGGGGCTCTGATGATCTTTACCGAACTGGGTCGATTACAGGTCAGTCCGGGCGATATCGCCGTGATTCCGCGGGGTATGAAATTCAGGGTCAACCTACTGGAGAGTCAAGCCAGCGGCTATCTCTGCGAAAACTATGGAGCCCCGCTCACCCTGCCGGAACGTGGCCCGGTAGGTGCCAATGGCTTTGCCAATGACCGGGATTTCCAATACCCCGTTGCCTGGTATGAAGATAAAGAAGGTGATTTCGAACTGATCGGTAAATTTGCCGGTCATCTTTATGTCTGTGAGCTCAATCACTCCCCATTGGATGTCGTTGCCTGGGTGGGGAATTCTGCGCCCTATAAATACGAGCTGTCCCGCTTTAATGCCATCAACACAGTAAGTTACGACCATCCTGACCCCTCTATTTTTACAGTACTGACATCTCAATCTCATACACCCGGCGTCGCCAATCTGGACTTTGTCATCTTCCCTCCCCGCTGGATGGTGGCTGAAAACACCTTCCGCCCCCCCTGGTATCATCGCAATTTTATGAGCGAGTTCATGGGATTGGTTCATGGTGTTTATGACGCCAAGGAAAATGGATTTGTACCCGGTGGAAGCAGTCTGCATAACAGTATGTCACCCCATGGTCCTGATGCAGACGTATTCAGGAAAGCCAGCGAAGCGCAGCTTAAACCCGTGCGTTATGAAAATACTCTGGCCTTCATGTTTGAATCCCGATACGTCTATGTACCCTCAAAATTCGCGATGGAGAGCGACATACGACAAAAAGACTATATTAAATGCTGGTCTGGCCTGCAGAAGCACTTTGACCCGAACCAGAAACCTTAAACAAGAATAATCATGAGTGTCAGGCTACGCTATTGGCTGCTGACACTCTGTTTTTCCAATGCACTCAGGATAGATAATGATTTCACTGAACGAGACTCATGACGTCAATCTCACCAGCTGGGTATATTGTGCTAACCAGTCAGACTGCGACTTCCCCATTCAGAATCTGCCTTTTGCTGTTTTTCGCAAAGGCAGCGAGCCCTTTCGGTGCGGCGTAGCCATTGGTAACCAGATTCTGGATCTCAAGGCGACAGCAGCACTGAAACCTTTTGACGGCAAAGCAGCCGACGCACTCGCAGCTTGTGCCCACGATAACCTCAATCCCCTGATGGAGTTGGGTTTTGAATATTGGAGTGCTCTCAGGCTGAGCCTGTCCAGGGCACTGAGAACAGAGTCAGAGCTTGAAAGCCAGCTGAAACCCTTTCTGCTCACCATGAATAAAGCCGAATTTGCCCTGCCCTGCCAGATTCGGGATTACACTGACTTCTATTCATCTATCTATCACGCCAAAGCAGTCGGTTCATTATTCAGACCCGATAACCCTTTGCTGCCTAACTACAAATGGGTGCCTATTGGCTACCATGGCAGAGCCTCTTCTATTGAAGTTTCAGGGCAGACTTTTCATCGTCCACAAGGTCAAACCAAAGCGCCGGATGCAGAACAACCCTTATATGGTCCTTGTAAACGACTCGACTATGAGCTTGAAATGGGCATTTTCATCGGTCAGGGCAACCCTCTGGGTGCTCCTGTTGCGCTGGATGAGACCGATCAGCATGTATTCGGAATGTGTCTTCTGAATGACTGGTCTGCACGGGACATCCAAGCCTGGGAGTACCAGCCCCTGGGACCGTTTCTGGCCAAAAGCTTTGCCTCTACCATATCGCCGTGGATTGTCACGCTGGAAGCACTGGCACCCTACCGAACCAGTTACCTTCGTCCTGCCGATGATCCACAACCCCTGCCTTATTTGAGCTCGGAAGAAAACAGCACCCTGGGAGCACTGGATATTCAGCTGGAAGTCCTGCTACAAACACCCGCTATGAAAGGTGCTCAGCAAAGTATGGAAAAACTGTCTCAGTCCAGTTTCAAACATTCTTACTGGAGTGTTGGACAGATGGTGGCTCATCACGCCAGTAACGGTTGCAACCTGCAATCCGGTGATTTGCTGGGAACGGGTACTCAGTCAGGCCCCAGGCCAGAGGAAGCAGGCTCTTTACTCGAGCTGACAAAAGGTGGCAAGGAGTCTTTGACCCTGACCAATGGTGAACAAAGAACGTTCCTGCAAGACGGAGATACCGTTGTCATGAGAGGCTGGTGCGAGAAAGAAGGCGCTGCCAGAATCGGCTTCGGTGAAGTCTCAGCCACCCTTCTGCCAGCAAAGGAGTAATGCCATGAAGCTTTATAGTTACTTCCGATCTTCAGCGGCTTATCGGGTAAGGATCGCCCTGAACCTGAAAGGACTGGATCACGAATTGATCCCGGTTAACCTGTTGAAGTCAGAGCAGACGAAGGAGCAATATAAAAGCATTCAACCCCAGGGACTGGTACCGGCAATGGCAGTCGGGAATAACAGACTGATTCAGTCAATGGCTATCCTGGAATGGCTTGAAGAAACCTGTCCGGAACCGACCATTATCCCGGGTGATGTCTGGCAGAAAGCCCAGATCCGCAGCCTGGCCAATATCATCAGCTGCGATATACATCCTCTGAACAACCTGAGAGTTCTGAAATATCTCAAGTCAGAATTTGCAGTGAGTGACGAACAGAAAAACCAATGGTACCAGCACTGGATAAAAGCCGGGTTCGAGGCTTATGAGCAGCAATTGGGGGATGACTATTTCTGTATCGGAGATACACCCACCCTGGCCGATATCTGCCTGATACCGCAGGTCTACAATGCCTTGCGATTTAAAGTATCGTTAACGGATTATCCAAAAATCCAGGCAGTCCATCAGCACTGCAATGAACTCAAGGCATTTATTGATGCCAGTCCGGAGCAACAGCCTGATAGCACTCTGTAACAGAAGCTCAACGCCGCTTCAAAGCAATGATCGCCCTGCGATCGTTGATAGCCAGGTAAGCTAACTTTTCGAATTCAGGGTATTCACCGGGTTGATAAAGATTTTTCTTGACGACGATCTGCCGAGTGACAACCAGTGTATTACCCTCCATCTTATAGTGACTGCTGTATGAGCCTGCCCCGTTACGCACCTCGAGGTTTTCAGGCAGCCGGGTTACTTTGTAGTTTTTTGGCAGTTTCATGCGGTGATCCCATCGATAATGTCGAGCTCCTACCGTAAACGGGAACTTGCGTTTTCCATCCACGAGATAAGTTCTCAGTGCCAGCACATCCTGAAAATCAAGCCCTGGTGCTGTGGTGATAAACCCTTCCCTGCCCAACTGAAAAGCGTAGGGACTGTGCCAGTCACCCTGATAAGCAGGCTGTCTTTCCAGATCATAAGCAGGCGTTCCCCAAGAAATATTACCAAAGCCACCACTCAAGGTGTCCGCCAGAAGATTACTGGCCTTCCATTCACCACTACCACTGGATGCCAACAACTCCCGAATCTGTTCTCCAATAATTCCAGTGCCAGTGACCATACTCTCTCCTCTCAAAAGTCCATTACTGGAGAGCACTGACTGGTTTTTTACCCAGTAGCGGTTCTGATCTGGTTGCATGGCAGGAAGATATCGAGTTTCGCCTTCAGGACCGGCCACTACTACCCGTTTGCCCGAAAGACTATAATCCAGCAACCCGAACGTAGACAGTGGCGAAACAGGGTTGAGCCAAGTGTTCAACTCAGGGATGAACAACAACACATGATTGAATTGCATGGAAGTCGCCACCGGCCAATCCTTATAGCTGTCATCCCAGCTGACCAGTGCCGGCTTTGACTCAACACCGCGGGCTTTTAACAGTGCCTGCAACAACAAAGCCTGATCTTTGCAATCACCATAACCATGACGAAGAATCTCTTCCACCGGGTGAGGAACCAGCATATCCTCCAAATTGAAGCTGAGAGACAGGTAATTAATATTTTGTGCCACCCAGTTATAAATCAGGACGGCCTCTTCCCTGGGATGTTTGGCTCCCTGTGTGATCTCCTCAGCCAGCGCACGGATTTCATCACTGTCAGTCTGCCTGTTCAGGCTGCTCTCATAGTATATCTGACCGATCTCTTCCCAGCTTTTCAGTGAGGTCAGCGCAAACATGGGCAGTACATCATCCGAACTGACCATATTTGGCTCCATCTCCTGATAAGGGAAGTTTTCGAGGCTAACCGTTAACTCTTTTCGTTTGCCTTTCCGGGACTCTTTCACAGCAAACTCGCCTCTACTCCCCCATTTCATGGGTATGTTTTCAGGCAGCAGAATCGTAGCCACTATTTTCTTCTGCTCCAGTTCCAACTCAGGCTGTAGTGCCATATTAAAGCCCATGGGACTTTTCTTCTTCACCACATGCTTGAACTTCAACTTCATGATGCTGCCAGGTATTAAGCGGGAAAAAATGACCACAGCTTCCCTGTTACGCCGCTCCTTATCACGCCCGCCCAGATCCTGTTCGTAAATATTCTCTTTTTCAACCGGGAACACTTTTCCGTCCGGATGGGTGATCGAAGCTTCCAGAACTTTCAAGGATTCATTTTCGGAAAAATAACTATAGTGATATTCCTGCATCTCCTCCGCACCCGCGGGGGTCAGTACCTGATACTCCAGCGTTACAGTACGGGTATAAGTCAGATCATCCTGAATCTCGATGCGATAATCCGACAACAGATTGCGATAGTCCTGAACAGCTTCATCCGCCTGAACCAGACCTGAAATGATCAACAACAATAAGGACAAAAAAGCAAAATAAACACGCATAAAATCATTTTCACCAAACATAACTCCTCCTTAAAATGAATGGAATTCACGCATGAATTTAGACCGTTAATATTGTAAAAGTTCAGCGTAGGCCGTTATTTAGAGGCTGAGACGCGTCGAAGGTAGTCAAGATTCATTCGGACCGTCGCTTCAGAGCCACTCCATAAGCATGGTGACTTGATGGCTTCTTTTGCATACCTCAAACAATAGGTTCAAGCATTTTTAGAAACTCAGCCATAGTGTTTGCTAACTTGCGATGAGGTTTCTTACCGACTTTTTCTGCCCAGATATCACCGGTTTCATTATTCAGGGTAAGATTGATGTCTTCCATATCGGTGACGGCAAAAAACAGGGTAACAGGCTGACGGAGTTTGCGTTTCATCCAGATGTGTCCCAGCAGATTTTCCTGCAACCGTTCAAAATCTCCGGAGCTCCAGGCAAACAATAATTCCAGCCCCCCTTCTTCGGTTCTGGCGGGCAGGTTCGCCGAGTAAAAGCTGCCGTAATAGGCTTTCAGATCCGGATGTAGCTCCAACTCAACTGCCGATTCAATATTGCCAAAATCCAGCTGCGGCTCGCACTCCACAGGCTGCCAGCCCACTTCTGCTCCATCCATGACCTCCTGCATTTCGCAGGGAGAGGGCCAGTCACTGTCATGTTCAATCACAGGCAACGACTGATGCTCTAACTGATAGCGGTTCCTGAATTTCTGCTGAAAATCAATCAAGGCATCTTTGACAGTGTGGCTGCTGGGCATAGGGACTTCCTGAGTCAACAAAAAATAGCGGAAAGGTGAGTATAACGTCCTCCGGCCTGTTCGTGCTGAACTTTTGCCTTGCCTCAACTCGTTCCCACGCTGGGAACCACAGAGCTTAAAAGCGTGGGAACCAGTGCTCTGTAGGGAACAATTTCATAACGAATCTTGATATAAAAGGGAGAGTGGGTACTCGGCAGGTATAACTGCATCACTCAAGCTGAATGACTCCCGCCTTTGCGACAGCCTCCTTCGCGGGAATGAAGACCTCCTACATTATCCCCTGCAGAGGAACCAGGGTTTTACAACAGGCTCCGAAACATGGGGACGGGGATGACTAATTTTTTGGAAAAAAAAAGCCCACTGTAAGAAGTGGGCTTTTTTCATTGAAATCACTTATATGGTAGGCGGTACTGGAGTCGAACCAGCGACCTTTACGATGTCAACGTAACGCTCTAACCAGCTGAGCTAACCGCCTGAAGCTGCTGCGTATGTTATCAACGCAGCTGAAAAATGCAAGCCCCGATGCCCGATTTATCTGATAGAAAATCAAACGCCTGGCTGGACCCGAAAATGATCAAAATACATACAAAGCAAAGCATGTATATAGCTAAAATCCGCTCAATCCTCTGTACAAAAAACGTTCATATTGTTGTCCCGATGAATATCTGACAACAGATTACGAACAGCTGTTTCCCCTGTTAAAGCAGCGCAGATATAAGCGCTTGGCTACTCTGGATGAATCCTGAACCGATTAGTTTTTTTAAGGACTGAGGATTAATCAATGCTCTCTGATTTGGGATTTTGAACTATTTCTTGTTTTTCAACTCAAATCTAATAAGTGATACATCTGTACCACTCAAGATCAATGACGTTTCGTAAGCCAACGCCTCAGGCAGAGTGACTCGAAGAGGTTATATTTTTATACCAAAAAAACTGATTAGGAGAAAAAAATGTTATTAATTAATAAAAAATCTTATCTAAAAACTGCCATTCTATTTCTTTTTGTTTTTACTTCCGGTGTCAGCACCGGTAACGCACAATCATTTGACCTTGAAGAAATAACAAAAAAATTTGGAAAAAGCGGTATTCATATAGAAGTTTCTACCTTTACGAGCACTAGCAGTACAGTGACGAAAAGCAAATCGGTTAATGGAAAATTAAAGCGTCATCAACAGATTAAAAGCAACTCATGCAATGGCAAGATAATTTCTACAGTTGATAAACCTAAAAGTCTGACTGCTAATGAATTTTATGCTGAGACGGGGCTGTTGACTATCAGCTCTGGCATAAAAAGTGGGAGCAATGAAATCAAGATTTCTTTCTTTGATCCTGATACAGGGCAGTCTTTAATGTTGACACTTTTCAATCAGCCACAATATTTTCAAATAACTCAGGCTATGGTTTCAAATAAGAAAAAAAGCACCAACAACATCATCTCAGTCAACAAAGCTGCAAGTGCTATTGATGGAAAAGTTAATTTACACTGGTCTGTCAAAGGCCCTTCTAAACGATTCAGTGTCTATGTTGGTAAAACGTTGCTGGCCAGCTTTAATACCCCCAACTTCCCGGTAAAAGAAATATTTATAGATAATGGTAGAGAGATGCTCATTGCTGAATTACAGGCCGCTTCAGGCCAACATTGCAAACTGCCCGGTGCGATGGGTCATGTTGAGGCTTTTTCTAAGAATTTTATCCATTAATATCGGTCAATCCCCCTACACGGTCTCTGTCAGGCAGTCTGGTTATCCTTTCAAAGACCGGGATGGCCTGTTGGTGCGAAAACTATAATCAGGCTGCCCGGCCTTTTAGTTTGAGTGCGTATTGGGGCTAAAGCTGTTCGTTTTTCTCACAGGCTTCGTTAAAGGCTAAAGTCATTTCAATACCCGATCCCTGAGTTTGGCCACCTGATCACGGACGGCTGCCGCTTCTTCAAACTCCAGGTTGCGGGCATGCTCCATCATCCTGTCTTCCAGCGTCTTGATCGTTTTAGCCAGTTCCTGAGCCGACAGTTCAGGGTGATAATCCGCTTTTGGTTCTGCCACCTTACGACTGGGTTGCCCTTTCTTCTTGCCGGGAATGACTGCGCCCTCAAGAATATCCGACACCGACTTATGGACACTCTTCGGTGTAATGCCATGCTCTTCGTTGTAGGCAAGCTGTTTATTACGACGACGTTCGGTTTCATCGATCGCCCGCTGCATTGAGCCCGTTATTTTGTCGGCATAAAGAATGGCCTTACCGTTGACATTACGTGCTGCACGACCAATGGTTTGTATCAGGGAGCGGTCGGAACGGAGAAAGCCTTCCTTATCGGCATCGAGAATGGCCACCAGAGATACTTCCGGCATATCCAGACCTTCCCTTAACAGGTTAATGCCCACTAGCACGTCAAAAGTACCTATCCGCAGGTCACGTATGATCTCAACCCTCTCTACAGTATCAATTCCAGAGTGCAGATAGCGGCAGCGAACACCGTTTTCATGGAGGTAATCGGTTAAATCTTCCGCCATACGCTTGGTCAGGGTGGTCACCAGGACTCTGTCGCCTTTAGCCACTGTTTTATTAAGCTCAGTAAACAAATCATCCACCTGAGTCGTGGCAGGACGAACTTCAATCTCCGGATCAACGAGCCCGGTAGGTCGAACCACCTGATCCACTATCTGCCCCTGATGTTCCGCTTCATATGGGCCGGGAGTCGCAGAAACAAAAATAGTTTGCGGGCGTCGTCCCTCCCACTCTTCAAATTTCAGGGGTCGGTTATCCAGCGCCGAAGGCAGTCTGAAGCCATATTCTACAAGCGTCTCTTTACGAGAGCGATCGCCTTTATACATTCCACCCACCTGGGGTACTGTGACGTGTGATTCATCAATCACACACAAGGCATTATCAGGAATATAATCAAACAGTGTGGGAGGTGCTTCGCCGGGCCGGGTACCGGACAGATAGCGGGAATAGTTTTCGATGCCGGTGCAGTACCCCAGCTCCAGCATCATCTCCACGTCGTACTTAACCCTTTGCTCCAGACGTTGTGCCTCCACCAGTTTATTGTTGTTTCTGAGCACTTCCAGACGTTCAACCAATTCTTCTTTAATAGTTTCTGTGGCCTCGAGAATAGTCTGCCGTGGTGTCACATAGTGAGTCTTGGGATAGATAGTCACCCTGGGCAGTTTTCTGAGCACTTCGCCGGTCAGAGGATCAAAGACACTGATCTCTTCTACCTCTTCATCAAACAGCTCCAGCCTGACGGCTTCTTTTTCAGATTCTGCCGGGAAGATATCAATGACGTCTCCGCGCACCCGGTAAGTTGCCCTTTTCAATTCCGTATCGTTGCGAGTGTACTGCAGCTCAGCCAGCCTGCGCAGAACTTCCCGCTGGTTAATTATTTCACCCCGGGAGATATGCAGCATCATCTTCAAGTACGACTTAGGATCACCCAGACCGTAAATTGCTGAAACCGTCGCAACAATAATCGCGTCGTCCCTCTCCATTAACGCTTTGGTGGCAGAAAGCCTCATCTGCTCTATGTGCTCATTCACCGAGGCATCTTTCTCGATAAAGGTGTCTGAGCTGGGTACGTACGCCTCAGGCTGATAGTAGTCGTAGTAGGAAACAAAGTACTCAACCGCATTGTCGGGAAAAAACTCCTTGAATTCGCCATACAATTGCGCAGCCAGGGTCTTGTTATGGGCCATTATAATGGCGGGTCTCTGCAGCTTTTCAATGACATTGGCAATAGTGAAGGTTTTTCCTGAACCGGTCACCCCGAGCAACGTCTGGCAGGCCAGTCCCGAATGAATGCCCGCCAGCAGCTTTTCAATAGCTTCAGGCTGATCCCCGGAAGGCTGGAATTTTGATGATACCTTGAATGACTTTCCCATATGTATCCACTGGCAGAAGCTTTTAAAACCATCGTTGATTATAAACAGCCCCGGACCTTAAATGCAGCCTGAGAACACTGCACTTAATCAGAAAAAGCAGGCAAAAACGGCGCGTCACAAAAATACAAACAGAGTTTCGGTTTTCAGATGGCGCAGTGAAGAGGGCTTGTGTATTATGCCCATTGCTGATGCATGATTCCCCGGCAAGTCTGCTTGTCAATCTTATAGAGTTCACACCGGAATCATTGTCAGTCAGGGGTCTGGCTTAGAAGTGCGCCAGGAGCCTGTCTGATTTCATACGGGTTTGAACGAAACTGAGGCGCAATCCCGCTCCCTTCAGGGGCGAGTAGTTCACTAACGATTAACGAGGAACATCGTGACTGGTCAACCTTCCCACCGCGTTCAGATGGTCAAACCATCACCTACCATGGCAGTCACTGCCCGTGCCGCTGAACTTCGCGCTGCCGGTCAAGACATTATTGGCCTGGGTGCCGGTGAACCCGACTTCGATACTCCTGATCACATCAAGGCAGCTGCGATCAAGGCTATTAACGAAGGAAAAACCAAGTACACTGCCGTTGACGGTACTGTAGAACTGAAACAGGCCATTATTAACAAGTTCAGGCGCGACAATGGTCACGAATACGCGCCAGACCAGATTCTGGTTTCCTCCGGTGGTAAACAGAGCTTCTTCAATCTCTGTCTGGCGCTGATCAACAAAGGGGATGAGGTCATTATCCCTGCCCCTTACTGGGTTTCCTACCCGGATATGGTGACGATTGCTGAAGGTGTCCCGGTGATCGTCAAGGGCAGCCTGGAGAACCGTTTCAAACTGACTCCGGAGCTGCTTGAAGCAGCCATTACCCCAAAAACCAAACTGGTTGTTCTGAACAGCCCGTCCAACCCTTCCGGTACCGCCTACACCCGTAAAGAGCTGGAAGGTCTGGCCGCTGTTTTGCTGAAGCACCCTCATGTTATGGTGGCTACCGATGACATGTACGAGCACATCCTCTGGAGCGATGAGCCATTCTGTAACATCCTGATGGCCTGTCCGGAACTGTACGACAGAGCTATTGTTCTGAACGGTGTCTCCAAGGCTTACTCCATGACCGGATGGCGTATTGGTTATGCCGGTGGTCCCGCCTGGCTGATCAAGAACATGAAAAAGATTCAGTCCCAGAGCACCTCCAACCCCTGCTCTGTTGCTCAGGCTGCCGCTACTGAAGCTCTGGCCGGCTCTCAGGAGTGCGTAAAGGAGATGCTGGTCTCTTTCAAAAAGCGTCATGACTATGTCGTAAGTCGTCTGAAGAAGCTGCCAGGTGTTACCACCATTGAAAGTGACGGTACATTTTACACCTTCCCTGACTTCAGCGAAGCCATGCAGAAGCTGGGCCTTGAAAAAGACACCCAGCTGGCAGAAATGCTGCTGGAAAAAGGCGTTGCCCTGGTGCCGGGTTCAGCCTTTGGCATGGAGGGCTGTATGCGTCTTTCCTATGCCACCAGCGATGAAGCCCTGAAAAAAGCCCTTGACCGAATGGAAGCTGCCCTAAGCTAAGCTTTCTCATTCCCCCTGCCAGCATTCATTTCGAATGCTGGCTCTGTGGGTCAGCGTTGAACGGGATACCCTGTTCAACTCAACCGTAACACATCTTTTGAATCATACGGCCCTATGCTTAAGGAGTAGATGTACTGTCTTGATAATAAATCCAATAGCCAGAGTTAGTTTTCTGAGCAGACGCTTAAACACCCAAAAGCCAGAGCATTGAGGTTTTGATGAACTTTTTCCACAAATACAAGCTAAGTATTCTTTTGAGTTTATGCGGCATAGGCTGTCTGGTCGCATACCATGCTATCGGTGCATACATCAATAAAGATGGAGTATTAATCGAGTCGTTCGGCTTTCTACCTTTATTCTGGATTTTTCAACTACTGGCTTTGGTGGTACTAACTATCAGCTTTTTCAGGTCCAGATGAGCCAACCAAATTTTAACTCCGTCGGTATTTTCAGTTCAGACAATAGGAGTTCAGCAGCGACTGAACCATTCTAAAACCCTTGTTAACGGACGACAGCACACTGCTCTGCGTGCCAACCCGGAAAAGGATTCAGGTGAGTCAATAAAAACACTTTCTCAGCTCACAAAAACCAATACCAAAGCGGGCAAAAAGTTTTTAATATGAGCGAAGCCGGAGAGCATGGACAGCCACGGCCGTACAGAAAGGTCTACAAAAATACTCAAGCCCTGTCGGACCATAAAAGAACGCATCGAAAACGCAAGCCTGCTGATGCGAACCAGAACAATGGCTTAAGCCCCAAGAAAGGTAAAGTGAATCAGTAACGATCTGGCAGCCACTCTTTCATGAAGTTTGCTCCGGCATCATCTATCCTTCCTCTCCGTCAACCAGAATGCAAGGATAGAATTATTAAACACCCACTCTATGCCAAACATCTGTTGCTGCTGTTTCTACTGTTGTCGTCTGTCGTTTGTCAGGCCGAACCATTGACAGGACGTTTTATGATCGAGCCGGGATCAGGTTTGCCGCCCGATGACAAACGACACAGGGTTAGCAGTTACAGAGTTAATCGGGTTGCTTACGAGCTGATTCTGACAGCCAGAAATGTCCATTTAAGCTCCGTTCTTTTTTCATGTTATTCACGGCTAACTATAGAAATAGTTGTCCTTGTCAGTTGGCTTATGCTGACAAAGGGAGATTGCCCGTTTGTGACCACCACTATGATGGCGGCTTCCGGAGATAACCCACCACAAGACCCGGCCTCAGGGTCATCCTGCCAGGGAACCCCGGGGACAACCTGCTATTCTACACGCTTTTTCACCTGTCTCGAGCGTTCTGGCTCAGGCGGGGATAACAGAGACCCTCAACGACACTCGCATACTTTAGGTTTAAATTGTTTCGTCCATCCCTGTTATGGCGTTTGTCAGTTCCGACCATCAGGAGCAACATCCATTGATCCTGAGATCGCTGCACACCCCCAACCCATCTCACCTTTACAGATAGGGATTGATATTGCTGATATCCAGCCCCCATGGAATTTTGACTCACCGACCAATAGCGAGAACCACTTAAATGATACCGCCATGGATGAGATCGAAATACCGGAGAATTTTTCGTTCACCTCTGATGATTTTGCACAGATCGATGAATGGCTCGACCCAGAGAAGCCTTTTGAAGAAATCGAAGCTTCCCTGACACTCAGCCATTCAGAAACACAACAAACAGCAACCGAATCAACCCGATTGTGCCAGGGCCAGCCGCATCTTTCACAGCCAGACGCAATACAAGCCACAGAGCACAGCGGACAACGAGCCTGTAAAGTGACTGTGGTCGGTGGGAATGGTCAGCCGCAGCCGTGCGGGAAAGTCTTCAAGAATGCTCAAACTCTGGCGACTCATAAATACCAATACCACAGCGGGCAACAAACCTGCGAGGTGAAGATAGTCTCACAAGGTGGCCGGGCGCAAACCTGCGGGCAGATTTTTAAGAATATAAAAGCTTTGTCGGCTCACAAAAATCAATACCACACCGGGCCAAGAGTCTGCGACGTGATTCTGGTCGGAGTGCATGTTCCGCCACGGCCGTGCGGAAAGGCCTACAAGAGTGCCTTAGCTCTATCGGTTCACAAAAGACAATGCCATACCGGGCAAAGAATCTGTGACGTTATCCTGGTCGGAAAGGATGGCCAGCGGCGACCATGCGGAAAGGTTTACAAAAATGTCCAATGTCTATCGGCTCACAAAAGCCAATACCATACTGAGCAAAGAGTCTGTGATGTGAGCGTAGTCTCAGGGCATGGTCAGCCACGGCCTTGCGGAAAGGTCTGCAAAAATGTTCAAGCCCTGTCAAATCACAAAAGAAAAGAACACACCGCGCAGCAAACCTGTGGCGCAACCGTAGCCGGAAAGGATGGCCAGCCGCGGCCATGCGGGAAGGTCTGCAAGAATAGCAAAGTTTTGTCGGCTCACAAAAGCAAATGCCACACCGGGCAAAGGGTTTGTGACGTGACCCTGGTCTCAGAGGATGGCCAGCCGCGCCCTTGCGGGAAGCTTTGCAGGAATGGTCAAGCCCTGTCGGACCATAAAAGAACGCATCGAAAACGCAAGCCTGTTGATGCGGGCCAGAACAATGGCTTCTGCCCCGAGAAAGGTAAAATGAATCAGTAACGCTCTGACAGCCACTTTTTCATAAAGCTTGATCCATGATCACTTTGGCAATGTTGTTGACTTTTGACCTGAGCTCATTCAGTCCAACTGTTTAAAGGCCGTAAGCGTTGATCTAACCCTTCTAAGTAGTAATAATAAGGTCCAGCCATTGGTTCAGGATACCCCCTAAAAAAGCCCTTGTTCTGATGCCGAATGCAGCCTCAGGAATAGAAGACTGCATGCGTCTTTCTGACTTTTTTTCGGCAGAAGCCATATGAATAAGCTATATAAAAGACTCGTGTAGTTTTTTGATCTGATCACCTCAATGCCCTTTACCAAGCTCTTTAGATTCAGAATCCGCAGTTGGCTGCGAAAAGCTCAATGTACCCCGACCTGCTTACTGTTGGCCTGCAGTGTTTCCATGCCTTGCCTGTCTCAGCCTCTGGAAAGAGGTCTGCTGGCTAGCCCTAAATCCCTGCACCCTCACTATTTCGGCGGTTCTCCCGGTGCCCAGGTGCTCAAAGATGTTTTTGAAGGTTTAATGGTACAGAACAAAAACGGTGAACCCGTGCCCGGCGTTGCCAGCAATGTTGAACGCGATCCTGATGGCATCCGGTACACCTTTATCATCAGGGAAAATCTGAAATGGTCCGATGGCAGTGCCCTCACGGCTGAAGACTTTGTCCGTAGCTTCAGGGCACTGGCCGACCCTGAACGCCGAGCCACCTACCGCTGGTACTTGAAAGCCGCGAAAATTACAGGAGCCGAACAGGCTCTCAATGGCAAACCCGAGGCACTGGCGGTCAGGGCATACGAAAATAAACTCATCATCGATCTGGATCAGCCTGCACCTTACTTTCTGGACTTGATGACCTTCCCCAGCTTTCTCCCTGTCCATAAGATTAATCTCAAAGACGACGCCTCAACCATTCCGGTCACCAACGGTCACTTCCGGATTGATCAGGTAATTCCGCAAACCCGTATTAAATTAATCAGCAACCCCCATTACTTCCGTCATCTGAGTAGTGACCTGAAACAGATCAATTATCAGGTTATTCCATCAGTCCATCGTCAGGTAGAAGAATTTGAAAACCACTCACTGGATGTAACGGCTCAGTTGCCAGCGCTGCATATTGGGGAGTTAAAGAAAAAGCACCCTGTGTCTGTGTTTGAAGACCAGGTTCTATCCACCGCCAGCCTGATAGTCAGCCCCAAAGTGAAAGCCCTGCAAAACATAAAAGCAAGACAGGCTCTATCGATGGCAATTGACCGGGATACACTGGTCAAAAAGATATTCCCTCACAGTCGTACCACACCAGCCTGCAGTTTCGTGCCTCCTCATACACGGGACTTTAATCCAGACCCAGCCAACTGCAAAAAACTGTTGGACAACCCGGATCGTAACGAACAAGCCATTAAGTTACTGGCAGAATCAGGTATTAAAGGGAGTGATATAAAGCTGACTATATTATCCAGCCCCAGGTACAACTCTCTGGATGTTCTGCCAGAGATCTGCCATCAGATTAACAGCACACTGGGCACCTCCCTGAGCAGTAAGAATGAAGAATGGGATAGTTACCTGGAGCGGATATCCAAAGGAGACTTCGAACTGGCATGGTATGAATGGTTAGCCGATTACAATGATGCTACGGCTTTCCTGACCCCCCTGACCGAAAGTCAATTGTTTGGCCCTTTCAGGGATCCAGCCTATCTCAGGGAACTCTCACTGGCTGCGAGCAAGAAAACCGCTGTGGCCCGTTTACCAAACTATCAGAATGCTGAAGCCATTCTGGCCAAAGAATTACCACTGATCCCTGTTCTCCACCCTTCCCGGGTAACACTCGTCAACCCTGATATTGGTGGCTTCTACTCCACCAATCCTGAAGGCTGGGTCCATAGTTGGAACCTTTACCGTATACTTGACTGACCCGATGAGGAGTGGGCAGTGTTTCCGGACTTTTCATCCGCCCCCTATACTGAGAGAGATTACTTATGCTTTCCAGACTTAAGAGGGTGACACAGCAGCAAACAGAGCTGAGTCACTTTCTTGCGCTGTATCAGTTAAGCGCAGCACTTTTGCGATAGCCTTTGTAATGAAAGGCTCCATAACAGATACGAGAATAAGGCCATCATGGATAGATCCAGACTCGAAACACAAGCCCCTCAATTCAACCCTGTCTCTGAAAAAAAATTCGAACAGTCGCAGAAAACCGGCCTGTTTGGACGCTGGAAAGTCAAACTTTCCAAGTCTGTGGGCAAATATTCTCCCCAAAAGGCGGCTTTGAAAACCACCCCCCATAAAAAACTCGAACAGCGGGAAATCAGAAAACTGGCCACCAACAGCAAACCTCCCACAGATCCCAAAGCGCTCAGATCTATGGCCATTGATGCCCAGCTGGCCGCTTACCCCTATCACCGTTCCCTGGAAAAAATCAGTGCAGCCGGAGAGATTCACAAACCGGAAAAAGAGGATTTTGCTGCTCACTGGCAACCCTCTGAGGAGATAGCAAAACAGATATCCGATGGGACGGGATTGACCTTAAGCACCGAGGAACCCGGATTCCTGTATGACAAGAAAACAGGACTCACAGCTTACGTTCTTACCAATCCTGAGCTTAAAGAAGTCCGCCTGGTCTTTGGCGGTACAACATCCGGACTCGCTGCAGGAGAGCTCCTCGAACGTTCCAGAAAAAACATCCGGTTTTCAGGCAAGCAATGGCAAGCCAATATCAAGAATCTCCTGGGAACAGGCATCCCCGACAGTTATAAACAAGCCAAAGCTCTGACCGCCAATATTATGAAAAATATGCCTGTAACGCCTGAAGGCCAGCCTTTTTCTCTAAAACTTAACGGGCATTCCAAGGGGGGCGCAGAAGCAAGCTACGCCGCGCTTTCCATGGAGCCCCCCGTCGAAGCCGTTTGCTTCTCAAGCGCGGAGCTCAGTCGCGCAGCCTTATCGGACATTTCCAGAGAAAACCTGGCCAGTGCTCATGAGAAAGTCACCCATTACACTATCAGCAAAGACCCGGTGACTCTCGCAGGAAAGTTTATCAGTGGTCTGTCCCATACTGGCGAAGTCATCACTCTTCCTGCCAAACATGCCTATAGTTCATTTCTGGATCGGCATGACAAATTCACAAAACATATTGAGCACTATGCTAAAAATGCCTCTCTGTAAGCCTTTTAACGTCTGAAAAATCAGAGCTAACCCCAGGCAAATCTATCGAAAAAGCGATAAACAGGAAAACCGGTCTTTTTTCTTGATACAGATTAATGGATAAGTATAAATACAGCGTCTAGGCTTCCTATCGACATTTGCCGGGAGTCCAGAACATGATCAAGCTGCAGCATTTTTTGGCCGGATTCATCGCCCCAGTATTCCTGTTACACGCTCTGATTGTTGAGGCTCAGACGCCGACAACCGCTTCTATAACGAGCCTTCCGACATCATTGTGCGACTCTCTTACGGGTCAGGCGGAAGGGGTTCAGAAACGGCTGACCCAGTATGGAAAACTTGTTAAAGGACGACGGTGCGTTATTCTCCGTGCCGACCCGGCAGAGGATTTGGCTGAGTTGGTAAAACAAACTCCTGAGAACACCGTTATTTTGCTCTCCTCCGGGACTTCTGCCGGAGTGACGCCCTCTTCATCTATGGCGCCTGCTCCATCCCCAGCGGCTTCTTCAGTCGTGATGCCTTCCTCATCCGTTGTCCCCGCACCCGCTAAAACTCCGGTTGAGTATTCTGTTGACAGTGTAATAGTTTTGAAGAATGGTCAGGACATTATCGGAGCGGCTGATGAGGGTTTTGAAATCGTCATCAGGGATCGGCCAGATTTTCAACACAAGCATATACTCAGGGTCGGAAGTACTGAGCAATTCAAGCCAAAAGAAACGAAAAACAGCCATATAAGACACATTACTTTCAAGCCAACACGAAATAATAAACGCGTCCCCATTGATTCCATTGTTTTTGCAGAGTGCTTCAACCGGAAACTGGTTATAGAGGATAACGTATTCTATCTGCCTGTTAAGGCCGCCGTCACTCTTGATTGCAAGGAATTTACGGTTGCCTCTGATAAGGACCGGCCCAAGGGTCCATGCATGGAATTCGCTAATAACAGGGTCATAGGTGAAAGGTACAACTCGATTGACGACAAAATTTTCCCCTATTTTATTCCCAATCAAGGGATATTTATTAATCTTCCTGCCATCGTGAACCAGTCAGAGCGAATATCGATTATTGGGAACAGTTTCGAAGGCAACATGGCAGAAGCGGCTGAGTTCAAAATTGGGGCCGGGTCCAGTATCAATGTTTTCAAAAACACTATCAACATTTCCAATGCCGGCAACACCACCCGCGACTCTGTTCGCAAAGGGGGTTTCGTTCTGGCAGGGCCGACAGAGTCCATAGGAGTCCCACCTGCTTTTTTCCTGGCTGGCAATCAGATCAAGGTAACACGAACCGCCATAACCGTCAGGGGACAGCTCGGCCTGACCTTTGCCTGTAACCACCTGCAGGCAGTTAATCCCTGGTGGCAACCCCAAAAACAATTCGTCCTGAAGGCACTTCCGGTACCCTTGGGAAAAGCGGCGGAAGTGTGCAGTGGCAGTGTGAGCTCAACCGCTGTTATGCCAACACACACATCAAATCCAACGGTTGTCATGACAACCTTCACTCCAAATCCAACGCATGCTATGTCAACCCTCACACCAAATTCAACGGTTGTCATGTCAACTCCGGATGCAGGCAGCCGTTTTGCAAGTACCTGGAAGGCAATAAATAGCTCCCTCGCCACTGCCTGTAGCGGACTGGTCAACTTCGAAGGCCAATTCTTCTTTGAATCAGAAGTCTGCCAGACAATTTCTCTGCCTCTTGCTCCTGTTAACAGCACGACAGAGATCCCCGCGCCGTCAACAGGTTCAACTTCAGTCGCTACCCCTTTGGCTGTCATGGCTGGTCTATTCATATTGTTGAATCTATAACCTGAACGAATTCATCTCTTCGATAGTATGCATTCCCATGCAAAGGAGACTTATTCAAACCTGTGGTTTTCGGACTCTGGCAGCCTGTCGGACTTAAGGCTGTCCTGCGCGGCCACTGCTCCTGCGTTGCTCTGGCTCCTGCATCCATGCGCCATGCGGTTGCAATAAAATAAAAAATTTCCAGCAATCCTCGTCGGACGCTCAAGTCCGACAGGCCGCCAGCTTGGGAACCCATACATCATCCCAGGCATTTCAGGATCCCAGAGCAAAAAACGAGTGATATTGATGGATAAGTATAAATACAGTGTCTAGGCTTCCTAATCTACAATTTTTGGAAGTTCTGAAAATGATAAATTTAAAGCATTATCTAACCCGGCTAATTATCCCTTTATTCCTGTCACAAGCTCTGAGTTTACAAGCCCGGACGACGGCTCAATCTCCAATCGCAATCGCAATCGCAACCTCACACTCTACAACAGCTCCTCCAACGGTATCGTGCAATTCTCTTGCAGGGCATACGAGGGGGGTTCAGCAGCGGCTACTCCAGTACAGTCACCTTGTTCCTGGAAGACAGTGCTTTGTTCTCAGTGCCAACCCGACGGAAGATTTAGATCAGTTGATCAACCGGCTTCCTGAAAACACCGTGATACTGCTCTCCTCCAAAACTGACCCTGCAGTGACAACGCCTTCTCCAGCCATTTCCCCTGCACCTGACAAGACCCCGGTTGAATACTTTATTGGCAGTGAAATACGTTTGAAAGATGGGCAGGTCATTATAGGTGCTGCTGATGACGGCTTTGACATTGTCATCAGGGATCGGCCAGGATTTACAGACAAACATTTAATCAAGGTAGGAACCACTGATAACTTCCAGTTTGGCGAAACAAGAGACAGCCACATAAGACACATTACCTTCCGGCCAACTCGAGAGAATAAACACCTCTCAATCGACTCCATTGTTTTCTCAGAGTGCTATAACCGAAAACTCATTTTAGAAGAAAATGTATTTCATCTTCCTGTCAAGGCCGCACTTGACTTTGATTGCAAGCAATCTCTCGATGCATCTTCCGATGCTACGCGCCCCGGTCCGGGCCTGCTGTTCGCCAATAACACGCTCATAGGCACGAGCTTCAAAAGTTTGACCAAAACACTTGTTCCAGAGAAAGGTATATCTATTAATCTGCCCGCCATCAGGCATCAGGAAAAGAGATTAGTTGTTGCGGGCAACACATTCCGGGGCAAAATGGCAGAAGCGGGTGTCTTCAGACTTGGTCCGGAATCTCGTATGGAGATCTTCAAAAACACCGTCGACATTACCAATTACGGCAGAATAGGACGCCCGGCGGTTCGCAAAGGTGGTTTCGATCTAATAGGCCATACCGATATCAATGCAAAACCTCCTCTCTTTAATCTGGCTGGCAATCAGATTCGAGTGACAGCAACAGCTGTCACTGTCAACGGTCAGCTTGAACTGGTTCTGGCGTGTAACCACCTGCAGGGGTTCAATTCGTGGTGGCAACCCCAACCACAATTCCTCTTGAAATCAATACCAGCAACATTTGAAGAGATAATGGAAAAGTGCCAAAACGTTCCGGGTTCAAACGTTATCGTACCAACTCCTTATACAAGCAGTCAGCTTGCCAACACCTGGACTGGCACAAAATATTCCTCGGATACTGCCTGCACTGGATTAGTCAACTTCGAAGGGCTTTTCTTCTTTGAAAAAGACCACTGCCAGACAGTCACTCCGCACTCTACTTCCAGTACACATCCCTATACTAAAAAGTCTTTTGATATCAATACAGCCCCCTATTCATCATCGAGAGCCAAAGAACTAATTGCTGCTACGGTTGTGCTGAGCGCTCTGGCTCTGTTGTGCATTAAATAGTTTAAAATAGCTTTGCCAGACTCCTGTTCCCATGTTTTCAGGCTCTGTAGGTAACAACATGGGAACGATCAAAAATACTAAAGAAAGGATAGACAGAAAGGATTCATCTATTCTCTCAATGCATCCCAATCATATTAATGGATAAGTACCAGGGCAGCGTCCAGGCTTCCTATCTTGAATTCTTTGGAGTCCGGAAAATGATCAAGCCACTGCATCATTTAACCAGATTAATCGTGCCTGTATTTCTGTTCCAGGCTTTGAACCTGCAAGCTCAGACGACTCGGCCTCCAACCACCTCTCCCCCTCAACCGGTATCATGCAACTCTCTTACAGGACAGACTGCTGGCGTCGAGCGGCAGCTGAAACAATACAGACATCTGGTTCGCGGACGACAGTGCGTTGTTTTCAGTGCCGACCCGACAGAGAATTTAAATAAGTTGATAGAACGGATTCCAGAGAACACCGTTATACTGCTCTCTTCCCACACGACGATTCCACCCAAGCCCCCCGGGTCGGGTAACACCCCAATTAACTACTTTATTAGTAGTGCAATCGTTTTGCAGGACGGTCAGGACATTATTGGAGCTCCCGATGACGGCTTTGATATCATCATCACGAATCGCAAAGATCGTGTCATTCATACTATGGTCAAGGTTGGATCCGATAAAAGTTTCCAGTTTTCAGAAACAAGAGACAGTCATATAAGACACATTACTTTCCTGCCTACGGGACCTAAGTACAAAAGTTCAGTTAACGTCACCATCTCCGCAGAGTGCTTTAACCGGAGACTGATTGTAGAAGACAACGTATTCTATGTGCCTTTTGTGAGTGCGGTTTACCTTAACTGCGTAGCACCACTGTATACCAATAGCGTGAACCCGGGCCCGGGCTTGCGGTTCGCCAACAATACGCTTGGAGGTGTCATTATTCCATCGTGGGCAGGCAGCTCAATTCCTGAAAAAGGGATATACATTAACCTCCCTTTTATCCATAACCTGTCACAGAGGCTTGCTGTTATCGGGAACACATTCCTGGGAAAAATAGCAGAGGCAGGTGAATTTATTCTTGGACCCGGAAGCCGTTTAGATGCCTTCGGAAACAAGGTCAACATTTCCAATAACGGTATTACCTTTCGCAATTTAGTTGCTGCAGGGCAATCACTACGGGGCGGGTTCGCTCTCTCAGGTCCTGCCTATAGCGGTAGGCCTCCTCTCTTTAATCTGGCAGGCAATCAGATTCAGGTAACAGCAACAGCTCTAATCGTCAGTGCACGCCTTGAACTGGCCTTGGCTTGTAATCACCTGCAGGCAGTGAGTCCGTGGCAGCAACTTCAACCACAATTCAGGTTTAAAGCTGTTGATCCATCATCACTGGAAGATGAGTGCAACAGACTAATGAGTTCATCCGTTGTCATGCCAACTCCGGACGCGACCGCTGTTATGCCAACTCTAAACTCAACCGCTGTTATGCCAAGCCCGAACGCAACCGTTGTCATGTCAACACCCAATCCCTATCCAATCAGCCGGATCGTGAACACCTGGACGGCCATGAATGGCTCCAGTGCCACCGCTTGCAGTGGACTGTTCAACGTCGAAGGCCAGTTCTTGTTTGACTCAGAAGTCTGTCATGCGGTCGCTGCACCCTATAATTTTACGATTACCAAGACGCCATCCAGTATCAGCACGATTTACGATACCGTCACCACATACAGTGACCTCGCGGCGTACAGTAACATCAAAACTTACGATGACGTCACGACTTACAACAGAAGCCGTATAGCCCCCACTTCATCAGCAGGCGCAAGCGCAGTCACGACGGGTTTGGGGGTTATAACCACCCTGGCGACATTGTTGTCTCATAAATATTGAACCCGGGCTGTTTTACCCGGGAGACCCGGGCGTGATCAATACCCTCAGCCTACATTTAAATACCAGGACGGCCATCAATCACTCCACTGCGAGTGGCAGCGGTCTCCCATTCATCAGCAGATGCAACGGTCGTGACAACTGCTGGGTGTCACAATCACTCTTTATGACCGCTCTGGCCCTGACGTTAAATCGATAACCTCAACTCACCTCTGCGGTTTAAAGATGCTGCCACAAAGGTAACCAACGATTATCCTGAAATATTTTAAAGATATTAATGGATCGGTATAAATACATAGACTAGGCTTCCTATCGACACTTGCCCGGGAGTCCTGAAAATGATTAAGTTGCAGGGTTATTTAGCTCAGTTAATCGCTCCTCTGTTCCTCCTGCAGACTCTGAATCTGGAAGCTCAGAACGCGACTCAAACAACCTCTGCTCAAACAACCTCTGCTCAAACAACCGCTGCTAAAACAACCTCTGCTAAAACAACCTCTGCTAAAACAACCGCTGCTAAAACAACCTCTGCTAAAACAACCGCTGCTAAAAC
>NZ_JAHHPR010000799.1:0-2586 GCF_024606255.1 Endozoicomonas sp. SESOKO3 | reverse complement strand
GACCAATTTATTGCAACCGCAGTAGGACAGCCTTAAGTCCGACAGGCTGCTAGTGCCTGTTGGTGTCGATGGATCAGTTTGCTTTCATTCTTCCTTCCAGAGTTCAGTGATTTTCGCAGTGTGGTAAAAACGACCATCATCTGACATGAAATTGGTAGTCACCAGAAAGCGGCTATCGGCACTGAAGCTGGCTGAGAGTACCGTGCCATCGTGACAGATAGTGATTTCTTTTTTCCATGATGCATCGTCTTTCAGGGTATGGATTTTTGCCTTCCTGTCCATAGTGAAGGTCACCACAAAGCGGCCATCGGTGCTGAAGGTGGCTGAACAAAAACAGACCCAATCTCTATGAAGGGTAGTGGTGTCTTCTTTCCATGATCCATTGTCATTGTGGCTATGAATTTTTGCCGCCCTGTCGATACTGGTGGTCACCATATGTCGGCTATCGGGGCTGAAGGTGGCTGAGAGGACTTTATGGTAGTGGTAGACAGTAATTTCTTCTTCCCATGATGCATCGGTCTTTTCGCCATAGATTTTAGCCGTATTATCGTCACTGGCGGTCACCAAGTGGCATCCATCGGCGCTGAAGGTGGCTGAGTTGATCCGATCTTCATGGGCAATGATGGCTTTTTTTAGCCATCGTCCGTTGTCCTGCTTGCCATAGATTTTAACCAGGTCATCCCTGCCAACAGTCATCACATGGCGGTCATCGGGGCTGAACCTGGCTGATTGGATTGGACCATCGCTGTCGATATGGCTGATGGTGAATTCTTTTTCCCATGACCCATCGTCCTGTTGGGCATAGATTATTGCCGTACAATCTTCACTGGCGGTCACCACACGGCGGGCATCGGGGCTAAATGTAGCTGAGTTGATAGCGTCATCATGGGAAATGGTGGCTTTTATTTTCCATGATCCATTGGCTGACCTGCCAGTGATTTTTAACACGTTATCTTTACCGACAGTCACCACATGGCGGTCATCGGAGCTGAAGGTGGCTGATTGGATCGGACCATTGTGGCTAATGGTGGCTTCTTTTTCCCATGGTCTATCGTCCTTTTGGGCAAAGATTTTTGCCGTACCATCTTCACTGGCAGTCACTATATGGTGGCTATCAGTGCTGAAGGTGGCTGAATTGACCTTGCCAGTATGTTGAACGGTCAGTTTTTTTGTCCATGATCCATCATCCTCTTGGCTAAAGATTTTCGCCTTGTGATCCGTACTGGCGGTTATTAAACGACAGTTGTCGCTACTGAAACTGGCTGATTTGACTGTACCATTGTGTCGGATAGTGACCTCTTCTTCCCATGATCCATCGGCCTTATGGCCATAGATTTTCGCTGTACAATCGTTACTGGCGGTCACCACACGACGGCTATCGGGGCTGAAGGTGGCCGAGTTGATCCTAAGGTCGTGGGGAATGTTGGCTTTTGTAATGGGGTGAATTATTTTTCTCAAGATATTGACGTACCGTGAGTCATCTGAAACCTTACTGTTGTGCCTGCAAAGTTGGACAAAATGGTACAAAGCTTCATAACCTGTTTCTGTCGTATTCCATTCCTTAACAGCTCTATTTGCACTGTCTAACGAATGACAATTGCCGTATTTTTTTAATAGCTTGTTTAAATTGTTAAGTTTTTCTTTTAAGTTATTTAATTCTGATCGACATACAGGGCAAGTTAAAACTGAAAGAGGAGGTAGCTCTCTTTGGAGCCACAGATTTAAACAAAGCACGTGAAAAATGTGATTGCATGGCGTTTTCACTAATCTTGCTGTACGTGAAAAGTGCTTACGACATATTGGGCACTCATTATCGGTAATTTGTGCATGTTTCACCTTATCCACTTTAAATGCATTATCGCGGAAAGCATTGATATTCATGTAATCATCCATTGTTTTCCTGGCAGGTACAGCGATGGCTCTACCCGCTCTGGTAAAGGATGGCGTACTTCCCAAACGCGTTTGATGATTACCACAGGATTGTCTTGTCTTTAATCCTTTTTGGCGCAGCACATTAGGCTGATGATTATGGGCGCGCCGCTTTGGTCTTGCTCCCTGCTGTGAGTATCCAGAGCCAGAGGCACTGTCGAAGCTATGAACTTGGTCGGTGGAACTGATTTCAGGCTCACGGGGTGAAGGGTCGGTATGCAACTGAATTAACCCTTCATTTAAGAAATGTTGTAATTCATGAAACGATGGGTGTTGGTGAAATTGCATAAAAGTATTTGAAAAAGAACTGGCAGATGTCAATGATTGTGCAGCAATTATAATCTCATGCGTTACCGCTGAATCTGATATTTGTCCTAACAGATGACGAATAAGTTCAAGTGGGTTTGAGTAGAACAGAAATAATTGAACGAAGTACTCAATAAAACAATATTTTTCAAATTGTCCTATAGGTGGCTGCTGGTCAGATTGATTGACCCTGTGGATTATATCCTGAACAATCTTATACAAAATATTCAGGTTGTTGTCGCCAGCTTTGGGAAGTGGTCGGTCAGGTGGAATGATCGGTCGTAGTGCAGACAGCTTGTCAGGGTCATTCAAAGTCCGTGTTTTATCGGTTGTAGCTTCTATCAACTGCTT
>NZ_JAHHPR010000798.1:0-9752 GCF_024606255.1 Endozoicomonas sp. SESOKO3 | reverse complement strand
TTAAAAATATCAAGGCTATTGAATTTCAAAAATCCATATACACTGAGTCCTAAAAAGGCGTTGATTGACGTCAACTTAGTAAACACTTCAAAAAATTCATAATCGACATAAACACCCTCTGTTTTAATGTTAGCGATATCAATAGTAAATTTAGACAGTACATCTATTATGGTACCTGTCATAGATTTAACGATAAGATGCAGAAAAATCACGGACTCTATGGCTATTTCTCCATCACTGATCGATAATCCACACAAGACATTGGATAGAAGTCCACTCGTTGATAAAATTCTTTCCAAAACCGGTTTTTTTGGCCATGAACTGTAGGTTTCTTTGAAGACAATTGAACCAACTGTCATCAACGATGTTATCTCAAGTAACTCGCGGGAGTTTTCGGTTAACGGTAACCGGGGATGTAATTTATACCTGATCAGACTTAAAGACCAATAGTTCACTTCAAACTTCAGAATGGTAGATAAAAAAAAAGGAGTAGCTTTTGGCCAGCTCATCACCTGAATTAAAAAGGATATCGTTGGTGTTATTGCGCCGTAAAAAATCAAAATCCTCTTTTTGGTAACTGCTGGCAATATTCGGCAAGAGTAGCATTGTTATTACTAACAGCTGAACCAGAAAAAAATAATTAACTCTTCTCATAGATGGATTCCCTCGATACCGGCAATGAATTTACATAATCACCAGTACCGATGCAAAACACTTTGAAAGCCAGCACCTCACCTATGTAAATGACGGTGTTGGCCGTTTAACCGGCAGTTAAGTAATGAATGACATCAACAGCCTCTGCCGGGATATTTCAAGGATAGACCGTAGGGTTGCAGATGCAGCTTTATGATGAGCCTTTGTCAGTGCCAGCACCTATAGCAACGATGCTTATCCTGGGTGGCTGACTGAGAATAGTGTCCATCCAGGCGACCCCGTCCAGACAACCCCGAAGCGAGGACGCTATTCCCAGTCAGGCTCCAGAGGATAGGTCATCTGAATCAGATAATCATATATTTGATGGAGTGTTAAATAAGGGCGCGTCCAATGACCCCAACCTATTTTACTCAATGTTTCGTCTACTGGAGTGCCATTATCAACAAATTTGGCATAGCTATTGATAAGGGCGAACAGCGATGCGACCAGCCCTATTTTCAGTACTGTAACTGAGTGGGCGTTTTCATTGCCATCTGTTGGCACTAATCCGTTGATGGATACAGCCAGAGCTCCACCCATGATGAGCATTGTGGATACGCCGACCAGGACTCCCATCCCGATTATGGCTCGAAGACTCAGTGCGGTTTCGCTTGTGTCTAGCTCATCAGCGGCTTCAAAAAAGAAAGCGCCTCTGCTCAATGCTCCGATTATGTTTCCGGCAAAAGCACCCAAGAAGGCTGAGCATCCGATTTCCACGCTTTCGTTTTGGGTTATGTCTCTATATTCGAGTGCAACATCGAATGCGATTACGACTACAACCAAGGCAATTGATAAGTTACTTGTCAGGAAAGCTTTGTTAAAGTTGTAAAGAAGAGTAGATGAAGCAAAGATAGAGTCAGATATTGTGTGGGTAGACACATATAAAATTGATAAGAAAGCAATACAACTTAAAGTTCTTTTAAAAGCATCAGGATTATTGAATTTCAAAAATTCATATACATTGAGCCCTAACAAGACGTTGATTGACATCAACTTAAGAAACACTTCAAAAAATTCATAATGAGCACAAATATTCTCTATTTTAATATTAGCGATATCAATAGTAAATTTAGACAACATATCTATTATGGTACCCGTCATAGCTTGAACAATAAGATGCAGAAAAATCAGGGATTCTACGGTTATTTCTCTTTCAATGATCGCTGTTCCCCATATGACAGTGGATAGAATACCACTCGTTGATAAAAGTCTTTCCAAAACTGGTTGTTTTGGCCATGAGCTGTAGGTTTCTTTGAGGGCAATTGAACCAACTGTCATCAACGATGCCATCTCAATTAACTCGCGAGAGTTTCGATTTAACGGTGATTGGGGATATAATTTATACCTGATCAGACTTAAAGACCAATAGTTCACTTCAAATTTTAGAATGGTAGATAAAAAAAAAGGAGTAGCTTTTGGCCAGCTCACCACCTGAATTAAAAAGGATATCATTGGTGTTATTGCGACGTAAAAAATCAAAATCTTCTTTTTGGTAACTACTGGCAATTTTCGGCATGAACAATACTGTTATTACAAATAGTTGCACTAGAAAAAAATAATTAACTCTTCTCATAGATAGACTCCCCCGATACCGATAATGAATTTACATGGCCATTAATAACAACAATGTAAAACCCTTTGAAAGCCAGCACCTCACCGATATGAATGACGGTGGCAACCCTGTGACCGACAATCAAGCAGTGGATGACAACACCACAGCCTCTGCCGGGACATTTCAAGGATAGGTCATACGCGTCGAGATGCAGCTCTGAAAAAAGCTCTTATCGGTATCAGGCACCGATAACGACGATACTTATCTTAATGGTGACCATTATATATCTACCATAGCCGCCTTTCTGGATCGCAAAACCACCCTGATCAACAAAGCCATCACCTTCCACCAGCAACAAATTGAACGACTAAAAGAGTACAAAGCCACCCTGATCAACAGCGCCGTAACCGACAAAATCAAGGTGACCTGAGGGCGTCAGGCCGCGTCCGATTGGTAGGGAGTGATGCCCAGCTCCCTTTGCTTGAGATGCCAAAGGTCATAGGCATTTTGTATCCGCAGCCAATGGACGGCAGAGGGTTTGCCAAACACTTTTTCCAAACGCAACGCCATTTCTGCGGTAATCGCCCCCCTGCCGTTGATGATTTTGGACAGGGTCTTCCGGCTGACGTGCAGGTGTTCAGCCGCTTGGGTAACAGAAAGTCCAAGCGGCTTCAGCAGATCTTCACCCAGAATTTCACCGGGGTGAGCGGGGTTGTACATTGGCATCAGTGGTAATCCTCATAGTTAACTATTTCGACACCGGCCTGAGTCAGTCGGAAGGTAACTCGCCAGTTGCCACTGACGGTGACCGACCAGATACCCTGCCGTTCTCCTTTTAGCTGGTGCAGACGGTAGCCGGGAAAATCCATTTCAGAAATATGCTCCAATTCTTCCAGGTTGGTGAGAAGGCGCTGTAATTTTCTGGCATGTTGCGCCTGTATTCCAGAGGTTTTACCGGTACGATAGAACCGCTCCAACCCTTTGTGCAGAAAACTGATTATCATAGCTGAAGTGTAACCCCTAAGGTTCCAGTGTCAATTGAGAGATGATTATGGTCAGCCAAACCAATGAGCAGGCACTTGAGGCCGCCATCGAATAGCAGCTTACCGGCACCTGCCTTGAGCACAGGAACAGGGTAGCAGAAGGTGTTGCCACCGTTGCGCTGAACTATGGTTATGCACAAGATGAGTTGCTGAACTCGGTGGATTTGTCCTCCTACGGCCTGCAACGGGTGAAGTTTATGAGCATTGCCAGCAGTATTCGGAACCATCCGGACTTTGCCGCCAAGTACCAGGGGAACGCTGATCGCCACAACCGGGATTTGGCCTTTAACAAGATTTTTGATGAGGTGATGCTGAATAACCGGCGCAACGAGCTGGAGCTTTATAAACTGCTGGCCACGGATGCGGCGTTTAAGGCGGCGATGCAGCAGAGTTTGCGGGAGATGTTGGATGGTGGAGTCTGATATGTGCAAATATACTTCAGAACGTGACGATGGTCGAATATTCTTTTCTGGAATAATCACGACGAATGAATAACAGTAACCCTCCTGCCAAACCAACCATGGACTACGCCCAATTGCTGGAAGCCCTGAACCGGGCAAGCACTTTTGATCTGTTCCGGCTGAATGCCATGATTGACCGCGAACTGGAATCATCAGAGCGAATTGGCCGCATCAAGGCGGCGCTGACCATAGGGCACAAGCTAAGCTACTTTGACCGTAGCAGCAATTCGCTGCGTAACTGTGAGGTGCTGCAGCTCAGGCAAAAGCGGGCACTGGTGCTGGATTTTACCGATGGCAAACGCTGGGCAATACCCTACTACATGCTCAATCTCGAAGGTGCCGACACCCGCGTCAATCATGAAACTCAACGGGGGCTGAGTCGCCATGCTATTGCTGTGGGTGATCTGCTGGGTTTTAAAGATAAGCATAGAGAGGAACGTTTTGGCCATGTCATCCGCCTGAATACTAAATCAGTCACCCTGCAAGTAGCAGAAAGGCGGTGGAGGGTCGCTTATTCTCTACTCTACCGGGTTCTGGATGGGCAGGGTAACCAGGAAGAGGAACTGTTGATTGATGGTGAGAGGCCTGATCAGTACAATGAGGCAGTTCAGGGTTCATTGCTCGAGTGAATAACTTGTTCCCCGAAGCCTGCCTGTAAAGTAATGTCACTACTTTGTCCTTGCTTGCATCCCGCAGTGATTTGACTGATAGTTCAAATCTGTAATATTCAGCCAGTAAGCCCTCTCGCGAGAGAACAGCCAAGAGATACCGTGAATGCTTGAAGTATTAATTTCTGCCACCAATGCCTTTTGTAAGCACATGAAGGTTGATCTGAATCGTTTACCCAGTCCGGATGGTAAGCGCATAGGCACTCAGCCCATTGCTTCTGGCAATAATGTCATTGCCTGGCAGGTGCATGCGGTTAAGGGCTACCGAAATAGAAAACGGTACACGGACGTGATTGCAGTAGAAGCCCGCAGTCGTTATGCCATTCTGTTTTCTAACCCGATGTTTACCGATTTAGACGAGTTTGCTGAGCGATTTACCAATCGCTGGGTCAGAGAATCTATTCATATGGCCATGGAGAGTGGAGCTACAACAGAAGAGCAAGCTCAGAGCATGTATGACCAGTTTCTGGATATGGAGAAGGAAATCCGGTTTGTCAGAAATACCGACCTCAGCGTCAACGGACATGTTGCGGATGCTGAGCAGTGGCTGAGTCAGTCCTATGAACAATATGGGCTGGAGCAGCTAGACGAGAGTGAAGAGATCGGATTGGGAATGCACCGCATCAACTGCGTCCACAAAAAGGCCAGGCTGTTTCCTGGAGCCAGACAAATGGAGAGGTTTATACCCATGTCGCGGATGGTGGATGACTGGCTGTTCAGGTTTGCCAAAGGTCTGTCTGTGTGGGCGTATCCGGAAACGCCCCACGGGGATTTTCCGAATCCTTTTCCCGCTGCAACAGCCACTGTTATCGGACAGGAGGCACCATTGGCTTTGCCAGATAATGTGGTCAGCCTTGATGAGGTACGTAAACGTAAGAAGTCGCAGCAAGCATAACAGCTATGAATGAATACCATTATTATGAAAAGGTCATGAAACAGAAGCGTCGGCAACCACCAGGCCAAATAAGCACTGGTGTTCCGGATCAAAGTTTTTCGCTCGCTTTAAAAAACTCCTGAAACTTACTTAACAAAAAGCCTCTCATCCACTGATGCGCCTGGTTAAACTGCCAATGTTCCGGCCACACCAGTTCAAAGCTCAGGGGCGGAGAGTCTGACAAGATAGGAAGGAGGACATAATCCTCAAACAAATCCAACGCCAGATACTCCACATTGGTCACAATGGTAAATGCGTCGTTGGATTGAATCGCCTTCAAAGCAGCCTCCGTGCTTGGTAGCTTAAGCCAGGGATTCCGTAAAAAGGCATACTGCTCACGCAATTGATTGATATAAGGACTGGCAGCGATGACCGCCTGGGTCACCACAAAGGGAAATTGATCCATCTCGGTCAGATCGAGCGTTTCCCGACCGCTCATCGGGTGTCCCTTGCGCATCAGAACATTAAACGACGCTGAATTAATGACTTCTTTGCAGAGGTTCTCAGTCGTCTCAGGAAAAGCGACAATCACCCCCAGATCCAACTCACCTGACTCCATGGAGTAAATCGTACCCTCGTCCGGAAGCGAGACAGAACAACTGATACCCGGCGCAATCTGCTTAAGCTCAATCAGGGCCTGAATCAGAAAATGATCGAGAACAACCGAACTTGATCCTATCCGGAAATGGTGCTCACTGGTTGCAGGGTCAAAGTTCTGATTCTCAAAAAGCGTCTCAGAGTCTGCCATCAGTTTTGAAACCAGTGGTTGAACCTGACGAGCTTTTTCAGAAAGGAAAATATGATTCCCCTCCCTGACCAGGATGGGATCATTCAACGCTTCTCGCAGCTGTGACAAAGTCCTGCTCATTGTGGACTGTGTCACATGCATCTGATCTGCTGCGCGGGTTACACTGCCGGTATCCAGAATAGCCTGCAAAGCGGGCAGCAAACTCATTTTCAGCCGGTTACTGGCCATGAGTAATCAATCTCTCTGTTAGACATAGAAATGCCCCCAGCGCAAAAAAGACTGCCCAGACTGCTTATTATATGTACTGAAACAAACTGTTTTTACGCTTCATGAAAGCACTTTGTTTTAGCCTCTTCCTGACAAAAAGAGGAGAAGACAAAACCCTTTCACCGACCTGATGAACCCGGAAACATTTTAAAGGGACTAAACCCTAAAAACAAAAAAGCCGGCATCAATGACTCTGGGTTGATGCCGGCAAATACACACAACACATGAATCGGAGTAGACGATTCATAGCGAGTAGAGTAGTCATTCCAGCCTCCCTTAACCAGTGAAAGAATTCACTCAGCCCATTGAACCGACCGATAAGTAATTTACACGTCGACCCCTCACTTAACACATTCGGCATTTCGATATAACCATTGATGCTTTCAACGTGACCCGTTAGTACAACTACATAACAATCTCGTTTCAACATTAAACACACAATTAGTTGGGACATAGTGATCATGCACAAGAAAATTCTGGCCGCAGCAGTAGCCACAGCAGTGGCAGGTCCAGCAATGGCAGTGAACGTTTACGACGACGGCACAAGCAGCCTGAGCATTGGTGGCCGTGTTGGTGTTGTTGCCAAAAATCATGATGGCGATAACACCCTGAACAACGACAGTGCTCGTATTAACTTCAAGTTCGCGCACAAGTTTGACAGTGGCTGGACCGGTCAGGGTGTCGCAGAGTGGGGCTTTCGCGCTAAAGATGAGTACGACGCCGATGGCAATAAGGAAGAAACCTTCTTCAACCGTCTGGGCTATGTTGGCCTGAGCCATGAAGAAATGGGCGCATTCGCTGCCGGTAAAAACTGGAGCGTAACGTATGACGTTTCCGGTTGGACCGACATGTATGCCATCGGCGGTGGTAGCGCTCTGGGTATCTATGATGGCCGAAACGGCGGTGACTTCGACGGTTCTGCCCGTGCCGATGATGTTATCCAGTACCGCAACAGCTTCGGCGGTCTGAACATCGGCCTTCAGTATCAAATGCAGGATCAGACAGTAACAAATGCCCAGCGTGATTCCGGTTTCGGCATCTCTGCCAGCTATGACCTGGCCATGGGCCTGTCCCTGGGCGCAGCCTACTCTGAAACTAAATACGAAGAAACAGGCACTTTTGCAGATCAGGAGAAATCCAAGTCTGCGACCGCCGGCCTGAAATTTGAAAACGAAAGACTGTACCTGGCTGCCATGTACGGCGAGCTGACAAACAAAACCAATCTGAGTGGCGACCTTGACGCCAAGTCCAAGGGTATCGAACTCTACGGTCGACTGGCTATGAACAATGTTCTGCAAGGCTTCTCCCTGGAAGCAGGTTACAACGAGCTGAAAGACAACAGTTCAGCAAGCGCTGACCAGTTTGAGGCAACTCTGAAAGAAACCATGATTGGTGCCATTTATGAAACCGGCCCAATGCAATTCGCCGTTGAATACGCCATTGACGACAGCAAAAATAAATCTGGCAAGAAGGAGGGTGACAACACCCTGTCTGTGCAGGCTCGTTACTACTTCTAATCGCCTATCAGGCAAGACATAAGAAAGGCCAGCCCATTAGCTGGCCTTTTTTTACTGGGATCTACTTCAGTTTTTATTTTAAACCTGCCCAATCAGTTACAAAAATACATTCCAACCTCTAAACCTCAGCAAAATAAAAAACACAACAATGATTAATAAACACCAATTCTTAACATAAAAAAACACAGTCATATAAATACACTTTACAAAATCACCTCTATTTTCTTAAGCCAATGGAAATGAAAAAAAGCATCCTTTCAAGATCACCAAATATCAGTTTGGCTTCGCAAAGGAGTCTTACAAATGACTCAAGAAAAACGACAAGAAATGGGCAACACTTTTTTGAACTGGCCAGCGCAGCCTGTATCTATCAGTTCAGGCTAGCAGCACAGGATTCATACACCCTAAGGCCAAAAAAGTAGCTAAAAGCACTACAAATTCTGAAGATAATACCGGTGAAGCGGCAAGCTTCATCAAAAATATAAAATGACCGATTGAATCAGATATTAATCCTGAATTCCTGCGGCTATAAATATTATTTTTATACCTGCCCAATGGTTTTTTACATTCAGCCATCGAATAACTTCATAACTCTATTCATAGCAAAGAGAGAATAAAAACCATATTTTATTTGTCGAAACAAGTTAATGAATATTTTATATCGGAGAAAATTATGAATAAAAAAGTCAATCGAAATTTACTAACAACATTTGTCATTTCTTCGCTTTCTGTTTCCACCATTACTGAAGCTTGTTCAAATGTATTTTGGAATAGCCCACAAGGAGCAGTGGTTACACGCACAATGGATTGGATGGAGTCAACCAAACCATTACTTCTAAAAGTAGCGGCAGGCGAAAAGCGTAATTTTCACGGCGCTGAGACCGGCGATAAAGAATACACGGTCAAAAATAGCTTTCTAGCGATTGGCGGTTACGGAAAATTAGTCGGTGAAGGCGTTAATGAGCATGGCTTACAAGCGAGCGTTCAATACTATCGCGGAATGGCATTAGAAAAAGGCGATGGCAATACGCTAAGTCAAAATGAGCTAGCAGGCTATTTTTTAGCAAACTTTGACAATGTTGAGCAAGTAATCGACAACGTGAAAGATATTGAAGTCGGTTTAACCACTATTCCTGGTATGCAGGAACCACCGCGTTGGCACTACATTGTCTCTGACGTATCCGGCGACCGCGCTGTTATTCAATACGATGAAAATGGCGTAAACATATACCGCGGTGATGACGCACAAGTTGTGACCAACACAAGCCAAAAGGACCTGAATGAAGCCTGGGCTGAGAAATCACAACAGCTTAAAGAGTTTGGTGGTTATGGTAGCCAATTCCAACTAGAGGCAGGCAACACTGATTCTGAACAACGCTATGTGTTTGCTAAGTACTTTGTTTCGCAGTTACAAAACGCCACTTCTCCTAAACATGCAATGATGTCTGTAGAAGGTACAGCATTCAAAGTACCACAACAGGCTGCTTACCGACCTCAGGATGGGATGAATACCTACGCAACCGAATACACGATCACTTACAACCTGGATTCTGGTGATGTTGTGTTTAAGTACATGGGTGACGACTGGAGTCAGCGTGAGTGGAACTTCAAAGATCTACTGGAATCTGACCAAAGAATAGAGGTTCCGCTGTACGGCAGGGGAAGTTCAATGAAAGTATTTTAAGAAATAAAAATGAGCTATGTTTAGCTCGCTTTTTTGATCTTGAAGCAGGATACAATACACTGAAAAACAACAGTCAAATAAAATTGCAACAATCGAAAAATCAATTACGCTAGACACAAGATAAATCATCAGAAGGTGAATTTATCTTGTGGGTTTCAGCTACAAAGCTCGCCAAGATTGAAGGC
>NZ_JAHHPR010000797.1:0-2979 GCF_024606255.1 Endozoicomonas sp. SESOKO3 | reverse complement strand
TTACTCAGGCGTATCGAAAGAAGAACAATTTAACTTATTGAGCCACCACAATAATGCATCACTGGTTGAAGATAGTCTGAAACTGGTCAGCAGGAGCTCGGGGCTGGCGGTTTCCACTGTGGTCCATTATGGAGTCTGGTACAGTATCTGCAAATCAACCAAGTTGTTGTCTGACCTTGCGAGACGGTTTAGCTCTATCAACACAGAGAAAAACAACTTGCAAGAGGTCAAATCATCTTTTTGTAATCAATTGGCAGCCGTTCTGACCTCCACTGAGGTTGCTTTGGCCGGAAAGGTTTCACCCTGGCCCCTTGAGCGGCTCTGGTGGCTACCGCTGCGATTTGCAGGAACAGGATTTGCTGGTTACAGAGCATACACTACTCAGGATCCTTATTTTATACCCATAATGACAATGGCTTACTTTACCCATGAGGTTGTGGCAAGAACCGCAGCCGCTGCTGACACCGTGCAGGCTCTGAAGCATCACGATAGACGCTCAATCCAACCTGAAGATTTTGTCTTCAGTGAATACGCTCTGTTGAAATCAATGGCTGGCTTGATGATCGGGACAATAGTTTATGAAAAGTTGGTCAGCAAAGGCTTTTCACCTGTTGAAGCAAGCTTCGTATATCTCCTTTCTGCTTCATTGTCAAAGTCAATATTAGCAATAGGCTATTTATCAGCATCTAATTCAGAAAGTGCTCATGCCTCAGAGGTAGAAGCAGGAGCAGAAATCTTAGCCGGAGCCTTAGCCGGATCATTAGCTGTAGCTACAGACGGAGCCATCGGAGTCGTAGCGGCCTGGAGCTTAAACCCAGTCTTGTTCATAGCCGCAGTTGGCACTCTGGCCTTCTCTCTACCTGAGGTTGAATCCATATACAGAGTTAAAGACAAAGTCCTGTCCGGAGCTCAGACTGGAGTCGGAGTCGGAATTGGAGTCATGGTAATTTTGATAAAACAAAACTCATACCTGGACTCAAACCGTTTATTGAGAAACGTCGCCATTACCCTGACTCCTGCATTGGCTTTGGCTCTGATCAATGGCCTTTCAAACAATGCTGTTTGTGGTGTCGCACTTGAAGAAAGTTTCACCGAAACAGCCCGTATCCAATGGCAGAAGTTTTATGCTCCTTTGGATTATTTGTACACCTTGTTTAATTGACAAATAGTTGCTTTGAACGCTTCGCGAAGGATCTGAATGACTTAAATGTCAGCTGACGTTTCTCTTTGTTAGAATAACTTGACAAAATCATCCCACCGACTTTTATATCGGCCTGTTTCCAAAAACACCTTTGATCGTTCGAGGCGAAACTTGCTCCTGATTCGGACAGCACAATAGTCAACACCTTCCAATAAGTGGCTTAAACTTCATAGCTGAACTATAAAGTCTTTTATCAACAGTAAAGGGGCAAATGGCAGGGACACTATGAAAGTGCTTGCGTATGCTGATCAGTTGAAACAGTTTACTCCCGACAGGTGAAAATTCGTTGATCATTTTCTCAGATAAAATCAGTATCCGAATTTAGGATATAAATAATGAAAATTTGCGTTAAATCACTAACACTATTCACGTGCTTATTTTTTATAAGCTCATTGGCTCATTCAGGCTTATCGAAAGAAGAACAATTTAACTTATTGAACCACTACAATAACGCATCGTTAGTTGAAGATAGCCTGAAACTGCTCATTAGTAGTTCCAGGCTGGCAGTCTCCACTGTAATCAATTATGGATTCTGGTACGGCATCTGCAGATCACCCGAGGTGGTAACTGCCCTAACGGGTCGCTTTGACCTGCCTCGCACAGAGGAAAGTGAATTACAGGAGGTCAAAGCATCTTTTTGCAACCAACTCGCAGCCGTTATCACCTCCACTGAAGTTGCTTTAACCGGGCACCTATCACTCTGGCCCCTTGAGCTAACCTGGTGGCAGCCACTGCGATTTGCAGGAACAGCATACGTTGGTTATCAAACATACACGAACTGTCCTTTTTATCCTGCCGCCGTTATGACTGCGGCATACTTAAGCCATGAGGAAGTGGCAAGAAACGTAGCCGGAGCCACTACCATCCGAGCTTTAAGGCATAAGGACATAGGCAAAACCCAACCTTTAAATTATGCCCTTAGTGAATATAAAATGTTGTCATCAGTCGCTGGCATTATAGTCGGGGCAATAGTCTATAAAAAGATGCTCAACAGAGGTTTAACTTCTGTGAAAGCAGCCTTTGCTTACATGATATCTGCTTCATTGACGAAGACATTATCAACAATATGCTCTCTTTCATTACCTAATTCAGGCAGTGCTGATAGAGTCGAGAAAGAAGCAGGTGCCATAGCAGCAGCTGGAGCCGGAGCAATAGCCGGATCGGTGGCAGCAGCCGGAACCATAGCTCTTTGGTGGCATGGAGATCTATTCCTGGATACAGCTACACTTAGCACCATTGCCTTTGCCATAGTTATACCTGCACACTATCACATAGACGTAGCCAGAGCCGTAGTCGGAATGACATACGGAGTCGTTTTCTTGCAATTTCTATTGCAACAAAGCCTGGAACTGGACTCAAGGCATTTAATGAGAAACATCGCGATTACTCTGGCTCCTGCATTAGCTCTCGCTTTGTTCAATGGACTTTCAAACCATGCTGTTTATGGTGTCACACTTGAAGAAAGTTTCACAGAAACCACCCGTAACCAGTGGAAGAAGTTTTATGCTCCTTTGGATTATTTGTACACCTTGTTTCATTGATAGTGCTCAATCTTGTAGCGGATGTAATTAAAGAATCAGGTTACTTCTGGCAGGTAAGGTTTGACTGATCATTTGCTAATCAAATCAGTCACCCTGATCAAGAGCATGAATGATGAAAAAAACCGGCAAACTAATTCCTCTATGTTCATGCCTATTATTGATATACTCAGTCGCTCATTCAAGCGTATCGAAAGAAGAACAATTTAACTTATTGAGCCACCACAATAATACATCATT
>NZ_JAHHPR010000073.1:0-1111 GCF_024606255.1 Endozoicomonas sp. SESOKO3 | reverse complement strand
GTTGCTGACAACCCCCAGATTGTCCGCAAGTCCTTTTGAGCCTGACCGAGAGCCGCCACATCGGGATGGTTTATCAGGGCCATGCCGAACAACTTGCCTATAGCGATAGACCTGCGGTTATCAAAAGTCTTGTCTTTTATGCCCACTGTCAGAGTCGGTGGATCGCCGTCCAGACGACTCTGGTACAGGTACTGTTGGGGCTCAAGGATAATGGTAATTTCCCCGAACAGACGACCCAGAGACAATCCGAACTCAGCAAGTCTGTCACCCGAGCCAAGAATCGGTATAACAAAACCTTCGCCACCAGAAACTTTGTTACCAGAAAGCAAGTCCACCAGATGATAGAGCCCGGCGGGCAGGTTGTAGCGTGCCAACTGTTGCCAGACGGCCACAAGCAGGGGATGGCTGTGAGTGGTTCTCGCAGGAGGTTGGTGATCCCAGCTGGTCATCCCTTGGAGGTTAACATCCACGGGCACTATTTTTTGCAACTGTGCCAGGGTGTCCCAGGCTAATCCTGACTGCCCGCCTGTTATTGTCCTGAGACGGGCAGTCAGCAGCAACTGGCCCAGAATGTCCTGTCCTGCTGTGCCCTGCTCTGTCTGGTGATAGCTGACGAAGGAGTGGATGACATGCTCCAGCTTTGCCGGATCCAGTTGACCTAGTCGGCTGATGATGGAGTGCTTCACCCAGTCCCTGTATTGCGCGGTTTCGTTTTCAGAGGCAATGAGGAATTGGGCCCTGATAAAAAAGATCTTGTCAACGTCCGGATCTGCACCGAGTAAACCCGGGTTCTGAACGGACTTTATTAGTGCAGTCGTGAAAAGGTCGGGAGGCTCAAAACCCATCCTGCTGAGAGCAGGCCAGGGCTCCCGAACCTCCAGAACGCCGAGGTAACGGACTTCATTCTCTTCATTGAAATAAGAAGTGATACCCCGACTTGAGGCTGGATTTATGGCATCTTTGTAACCCAGTTTCGATGCTTTGTTTTTGCCTTGCGGTAATTCGAAAAAATCTCCGGCATCAATTAAGGGAACAGTCATCTGCCCATGTTCGATACGGTAATCCAACAGGTCGATAAACAGCAATTTTAATCTGGCTTCCAGTTTTTGTT
>NZ_JAHHPR010000796.1:0-6569 GCF_024606255.1 Endozoicomonas sp. SESOKO3 | reverse complement strand
AAGTCGATTGGATGGAAACTCTCTGAAACTGTTCTGCACAGCTTCCTGAATCAGCGCCTCCATTGAGTCCATGCGATCTTCAGCCAAGACACCCTGAAGCATGACCGGCCGGAAGTGGAACCAGTGAGCAACATCCAGAGATTCCTGCATGGATGGCGCATTGCTCAGTGCCTGCAGGAGATGAAACATGGAACGATCACTGCCAAACAACTCCTCATTACCAGTGATTTCCGCAACAGTGTGCCGGGCGGCCTGTTGGATCAGCCTGGTGAGTAGCTGCTGCCGGGCCTCTGTCTGATTACCCTGTGCAGAGTCACCTTCCAGCCACTGATCCAGCTCATAGCGGTCATAGAGTCTTCGTACAGAAACCATGATGGCTCTTAAGAGTCTCTCGTTTTCTTCCGCAAAGACGTAGTCAAAATAAAGACGATTGACACTCCGCTCAGCATTCCTGAAGGCTTTCTGCTCGGGTGAATCAACACTACTCCAACAGGAAGAAACCAGTATCAAACTGATAAAAACAGACCCAATAATTCGAAAAAGATACATCCTATACCTCCTTTTCACTAACGAATTTTTTCTTAAATTTTTTTTCCCTAAAGAATTGAAAAGTCTAGGACAATCGACTGGCCGGTACAGAAAAAGCGATAAATGGTTGAGTTTGTATTCAGGCTCTAAAGTGCCCAGCGGATACCCTGATAACCCAGCCAGGTGCCCAGCAAGCAAACGAGCACACTGCCAAGCCCATAGGCCAGGGCTGTCAGAAACTGATCAGATTGAAGCAACCTCATCAGATCCAGAGAGAAGGTTGAAAAGGTAGTCATGGCTCCCAGAAAGCCGGTCATCACAAAGATTTTCCAGGTCGGTGACAACATGGCTTTTTCTGCCAACAGGTACCAGCAAATACCCATGAGGACTGACCCCACAAGGTTAACTGTCAGAGTCGGATAATGATGCAGATGAGGATTACGGGTCAGCACAAACAGCTCATAGACAAATGCCCTCAGAACGGCTCCCAGTGCACCACCTGCAGCAATGGCTATCCAGTGTGTAGCTTGCATCATAATTCCTGTCTGTTTTCTGGTCACAGCCTTGCCTCTGACATCATTCGGTCAAATTTTATGACTTAAATTAAGCCATCTCAGGCAAAACCAGACTTGTAGAGTTATATTTTCGCCAAGATACCATGAGTTCCAGGGGATTAGCAGTAAGACAAACAAGTCAACCCACTGGACAGACACCCCTGACCTGCTTCAATAATAGTGGTCACCCCATCTTTGGTTTCATCATCAGAGCACATCCCGGTAAGCCAATGAAACATCGTTCAGAAGTCGATATTTTCAATGAGCAATGGCAGTGCTACCGCTGGCTGGTCGATAACAATATCATGGGTCACCAGCAGCTGATGCGTCTCGCCACCCGTAAACTCAGACAGCACTTCGGTCATCAGGCAGTTCATTTGCTCGATCTGGGTTGCGGCGATGCATCACTGGCTGCAGAGATGACCCGCGAGCTATCACTGACCTCCTACACTGCGGTCGATCTTGCTGAATCTGTGTTAGCCATGGCCAAACAGAACATGAGGCAACCCGGTGTCGATGCAGAGTTTTTTCTCAGTGACATTTTCGCCCCCCTGCCGGTTAACGGCTCCTACAACCTGATCTTCAGCAGCTTCGCCATTCATCACGGCTCCCTGACGGAAAAACAGGCACTTTTCTCGGAACTCAGGAATAAGGCCGAACCCGACACCCTGTTTGTGCTGATTGATGCCATAAGGCTCGATCATCAGAGCCGGGATCAATACATCGAGAAGGTTGGCGAGTATTTCAGAAGTATCCCGGCACTGCAAAGTGACTGGCAGAACATTGTTCTGGATCACGTCAGCCAGTGTGACTTCCCGGAAAGTATTGCGCAGCTCTGTGAAATCGGTGAGCAGGCCCAGTGGCGTCTGTTGGAACATCAGATAGTGAAAGAGCTGCCAGACTATCCGGCAGCATTCATGTTTTTTCAGGCAAAATGAATTACAGAGCGGTTACCTGTTAGCAGCCTGCTAGCGACGACGAACAGGGCTCTGCTGATTCCATTGCGCCAGTTTCTCAAGCTTCTCCCGAATCTTGATTTCCAACCCGCGATCATTGGGCTGGTAGTACTTTCTGGCTTCCATATTCTCTGGAAAATAACATTCACCGGCTGCATAGGCATTGGGCTCGTCATGGGCATAGCGGTATTCAGCCCCATAGCCCAGAGATCCCATCAGTTGGGTGGGGGCATTTCTGAGATGGTTCGGTACGTCAAAGGAAGGGTTGCCTTTGACGTCGACCATTGCAGCCTTCCAGGCCAGATAGACAGCGTTACTCTTCGGAGCACAGGCACAATAAACAGTGGCATGGGCCAGCGCCAGCAAACCTTCCGGGCTGCCCAGCCGTTCATAGGCCTGCCAGGCATTCATGGTCATTTCCAGTGCTCTCGGATCAGCATTACCAATGTCTTCGCTGGCAATCGCTACCAGTCTGCGAATAATATAAAGCGGATCGGCACCGCCATCCACCATTCTGGCTGCCCAGTAGAGTGCGGCATCGGGATCAGAGCCTCGCACGGATTTGTGAAATGCTGAAATCTGATCGTAAAACGCATCACCGCCCTTGTCGAAGCGTCGGCCACTGTCAGCCAGAATCTCCGACACTGTTGCCGCTTTAACCTGTCCATCTTCACTGAGATCTGCCGCTACTTCCAGAATATTCAGAACTCTTCTGGCATCGCCATCGCCATAACGCACCAGGATATCCTCAGCTTCAGGCTCAAGGGAAACAGGACTGTCCTTATAACCCCTTTCGTCTGATAACGCCTGATGAAGCACTTCCCTGAGCGCATCGTCCGTCAGGGGTTTTAACACATAAACCCGCGCGCGGGAGAGCAAGGCGTTGTTCAACTCAAAGGAAGGGTTCTCGGTAGTCGCACCGATAAATGTGATAGTGCCATCCTCAATATGGGGCAAAAAGGCGTCCTGCTGGGACTTGTTAAAGCGATGCACCTCATCCACAAACAGAATGGTTTTCCGCTGACGGGCCATCTGCTCATCCCGGGCTCTGGCTACCGCAGCCCGAATGTCTTTGACACCGGAGAGCACTGCTGAAAGCGTTTCAAAGTGGGCGTCGCAGACACCGGCCACCAACCGGGCCAGAGTGGTTTTTCCAACCCCGGGAGGGCCCCAGAAAATCATGGAGTGAATAGCACCCTGCTCCAGGGCTTCACGCAGAGGCTTGCCCCTGGCCAGAATGTGCTCCTGACCCAGGTATTCGCTCAGGTTGCGAGGCCTCATGCGTGCGGCAAGTGGCTCATATCGGGATGACTCGTCATCAAACAAACCAGCAGAATACACCGTTAACCCCGAGTCTCATCAATCACATCAAAGCCTTTGGGAGGGCTTACCTCAAACAAGTTGTCATTCAACTGTGTGTTTTCTTTGACCTTGGAGAACTGAATCCTGCGCTTGCCACCCAGAGAATCTGACAATGCAATGGAGACCAGCGTCCCCTGGCGAAAATCAATATCCAGCTTTTCAAACAGATCTGACTCCTCTTTGGGTGTCAGGGTGTATTGCTCATTCCGGCCCTTGCTGTAGACAGAAACGTTGTACTGTTTCAGCAGCTCACGGGCATTCCCTGTCAGCAGTTTGGCTGGCGTATTCGCCATGCGCGCATCCTGCTTCTGGATGATCACTTGCTGGAGTTCACGATCGACCATCCACACTCTGTTGCCGTGGGCAACGATTTCCTGTTCAAAAGGTTCCCTGGTTACCCAGCGAAAAAGATCAGGGCGTTTCATCTGCATCTCACCGGATTCTGTCTGGGTACGACCATCGGAAGAGACGGCTTCCTGCCGGAAATGAGCGCTCAGACTTTTCAGGGACTCCAGCTTTTCTGCCAGAGACTGAGAGGCTTTCTCGTCGTTCAGACCTTTGCTGACATCCACTGTCTTCACTGATTGAGCCGTCAGGGTAGTTGCCGGAGCATTACCCGGCGGGACGGCCATCACCTGCAACGAGACACTGAAAACAGCTGTAATTACAGTTACTTGAAAAACTTTCTTAAACACTCAACATTAACCCTTCACGGGAGGTGGTGCGATCACCTCACGATTACCATTATGACCTGCCGGGCTTACCACGCCGGCTACTTCCATCGTCTCTATGATACGGGCAGCACGGTTGTAACCGATCTTTAATTTACGCTGCACTGACGAAATTGATGCCCTGCGGCTTTCAGTCACAAAAGCAACAGCTTCATCATAGAGGGCATCCTGCTCTGAATCTTCGTCCAGCCCACCACTGATAGCATTGCCGTCAGAAGCCGTCTCTGCGCCACTGAGAACAGCATCCACATAATCAGGCTGGCCCCGTTTCTTCCAATCGGCTACCACTCTGTGCACTTCATCATCGCTGACAAAAGCACCATGAATACGAATAGGAACACTGGTGCCCGGCGGCAGGTAGAGCATGTCGCCATGACCCAGCAATTGCTCTGCCCCGCCCTGATCAATGATGGTGCGGGAGTCAATTTTACTGGACACCTGGAAACTAATGCGAGTCGGAACGTTAGCCTTGATCAGGCCCGTAATGACATCCACCGAGGGACGCTGAGTTGCCAGTATCAGATGGATACCCGCAGCACGGGCTTTCTGGGCAATCCGGGCGATCAGCTCTTCCACCTTCTTCCCGACAATCATCATCATGTCGGCAAATTCATCCACCACCACCACAATAAAAGGCAGCGCTTCAAGCTCAGGGGCCAGATCACCGAGGGTCATGGCTTCATAGAATGGATCACGAAGAGGTTTACCGGCGGCCTTCGCTTCTTTGACCTTTTTGTTATAGCCAGCAATATTTCTTACCCCCAGGGCCGCCATCAGCTTATAGCGACGCTCCATTTCCGCCACACACCAGCGCAGGGCATTGGCGGCTTCTTTCATGTCGGTCACGACGGGAGAAAGCAAATGAGGAATACCGTCGTAAATCGACAGTTCCAGCATTTTTGGGTCAATCATAATAAGACGAACGTCTTCCGGCCCTGACTTGAACAGCATGGAGAGCAGCATGGCATTAACGCCAACCGACTTACCTGAACCGGTGGTACCCGCCACCAGCAAGTGCGGCATTTTTGCCAGATCCACCACCACCGGCTGACCGGCAATATCATGTCCAAGCGCCAGACTGAGTGGCGATGCTGCTTTTTCATAAGCTCTGGAAGCAATCAACTCGGCAAAGAATACGGTTTCCCGGTCGTCGTTCGGGATTTCGATGCCCATCACTGACTTGCCGGGAATCACTTCAACGACCCGGACACTGACCACAGCCAAAGAACGGGCAAGATCCCTTGCCAAATTGGAAATCTTACTGGCCTTAACACCCGGCGCAGGCTGAATCTCATAGCGGGTAATCACCGGGCCCGGATGCACAGCCACCACTTCAGCTTTGACAGCAAAGTCTGCCAGCTTGGCTTCCAACAGCCGGGAGACAATATCCAGCTCTTCCTGTTTAACGCCGTTGCCATGATCCTGGATTTTGTCGAGTAAGCCCACTCCGGGAAGTTCACCTTCCGGTGGAATTTCAACGACGTTCTCTCCGACAGCGAAGGCCATTTCATCGGCTGCAGCGATATTCCGGGCCACGGCCATTTTGCCGACTTGTTCCTCTGACTTCGGGGCCGGGAGAACCAACACAGGCTCCTGGCGCTCTCCGGGGGAAACGTCGGCAGGCTCCTGAGCAGGTTTGGGCTGTGCTGCCCCCTGAAAAGCCTCACGATCCAGTTCGCGCTGCTCTTTCCATCTGGCGATACGAGACTTGACGACTTCTGCCAATCCGAAAATACCCTTGCCCAATTTGGCAAATGCTATCTTTAACAACCGACCGGTAGCATCCAGCACCTGAAACCATGACAGATGGGTATACAGAGTGAATCCCACCAGAAAAATAGCCAGCAAAATCAATGTACTGCCGATCAGATTAAAAACAGGCAGTGACTGTTCCATGATCATTCGACCCAGAATACCACCACTCCGGGCAGGCAGGCTCTCACCCGCTCCTTCCAGATGAATAGCGGCTAATGCTGCCCCTGTCGCCAGAGCCAGCAGCAAACCCAGTGAGCGCATGACAAACCAGCCGGGCTGCCAGTGCCAGGCACTGTATCGATACCGGAAAACCAGCACCGTTTTAATGACCAGCAGAACCGGTATCCACCAGGCGAAAACACCGAACAGGGAAAACAAGACATCACTGAACCAGGCTCCCGCTTTGCCTGTGCTGTTTGCCACTTCTCCTTCATACCCGACATAACTCCAGCCGGGATCAGTAGGGCTGTACGAAAACAGCGCTAATGCAGTAAAGGCAGCCAGCACCAGCAGGAATAACATTCCCGCTTCCCTGAATCTCAATACCAGAGCACTGGCTTGGGCAACCTCTTCGCCAGAACCCGAATCACGGATACCTGTTATGGCTCTGGGCACCGTCTTTTCTTTGGCGGCTCGCTTGCGCTTCTTGGTGATCGTTTCGGACATTAGACTCCCGTTTAATC
>NZ_JAHHPR010000795.1:0-5742 GCF_024606255.1 Endozoicomonas sp. SESOKO3 | reverse complement strand
TTGATTCCTACAAGATTGCCAAACTCTTGCGGGGAGGCAATTTTCCCATAGCCTATGAATTTCCTGAAACCATGCGTGCTACCAGAAACCTCCTGCGCAGAAGAAACCGGCTGGTAAAATACTCCGGTGGACTCAAGGCTCATGTCAAAAATACCGCCAGCCAATACAACTTGCCTGATCTCAACAAGTACAACCTTCGATATAAAAGTAACCGGGCATCGGTCAGAGATTTCTTCCCGGATGCCATGGTTCAAACCAGTGTTAATCTTGACTTGGATCTGGCGGCCTATTTCGACCAAGAGCTGACTAAAGTAGAACGGAAGTTCAAGAAACACGCTCAGGATCTCAACGGCAGAGAGTTCAGGGTATTAAAAACCGTTCCCTGAGATTTGTGATGATCCTGCTTGCTGCAACATAACATGGGGATATACAGCACACGCAATATAATATCACTAACAGCCGTACCAAGTAGGATACTGTCATGGCAGGGAAAGCAACTCTTGGAGAAATCGCAAAGGCCGACCATGGCATACGCATGGCCAAAGCTTATACGTTATCGAGCTGATCGAGGCGGCTCGATCCGGGACCGCAGACTATGACGTGCTGTGCCAGCGTATGGACAAAGCCATCAGCAAGGTGATTCTCAGCCAGACAATGACCACTGACGACGGCAGCAGTCACAGCCAAGCCGAAGTCCATCAAGAAGTGGCTCGCTCTGTTATCAAAAGTGATGCAGACCTGGTGTGTGAGAGCCTTAACCAGCAAGTCATCAAATGGCTCACAGAATGGAACTTCCCTAACGCCAATGCGTTGCAATCGAGTGGGTCGGCACTCATGCAGATTATAATAAACAAAACTTCAGGAGGTGAATGATGTCTGAGATCAAAGTCATTAAGACAGAAAAAGATCATGCGGATGCCATGGAGCGCCTGATGTTCCTAATGGATAGCTGTCCGGAAGAAGGATCAAAAGAAGATAACGAACTGGAAGTATTGGCCCTCCTTATTGAGAAATACGAAACAGAAAAGTTTCCTGCAAACCTGCCAGACCCTATTGAAGCCATTAAGTTTCGTATGGAGCAAGAGGGTCTGGCCCGAAGTGATATGAAGCTTTATTTTGGTTCTGCCAGTAAGGTGTCCGAGATACTGAATGGAAACCGTGATCTGAGTCTTACAATGATTCGCAAACTGCACAGTGGGCTCGGCATACCTGCGGATGTTCTGATTAAGGAGCGAGGTGCCTCTTTACCTGAATCAAATGGCATCATTTGGGAAAATTTCCCACTGGCAGAGATGAAGAAAAGAGGCTGCTTTCCGGGCTTTTCTGGCTCGATTAATGAATTAAAAACCTATGCAGAAGAGCACCTGCGCCGTTTTTTAGGGAGTGTGGACTCCAGCTATATTGAACCTGCTCTTTGCCGGACATCTGCTCACTATGTTTCAGACAAAGAGGTTGATCAGTTCGCCTTGCTTGCCTGGCAAGTGAAAGTTTTACAAGAGGCAGAAAAAACGAAAACTGACAGCCCTTACATTCCTGGCAGTATTACACCAGAAGTGATGAAAGAGCTTGCAAGACTGAGTTGGTCAGCTCAAGGGCCAAAACTTGCTCAGGAATTCTTATCACATCTGGGGGTCAAGTTAGTTATCGAACCTCACTTTGGTAAAACTTATCTTGATGGTGCAGCTATGATGAGTAAATCAGATTATCCCGTCATCGGAATGACTCTGCGGTATGATCGCTTGGATAACTTCTGGTTTACGTTGATGCATGAACTTGCTCACGTCGCACTGCATTTAAAGTCTGACACAACTGCATTTTTTGATGATACTGACTCAGCTGAAAAGGACGATTGTGAACATGAGGCAGACAGCGCTGCAGCTGAGGCTTTAATTGAAAAGAGCATTTGGTCTAAAGCCAAGGTGCGTCAAAGTAAAAGCGAACGTGATTGCAAATCGTTAGCAAGAGAGCTAAAGATTAACCCGGCTATTGTTGCTGGGCGTATCCGTCACGAGGATAAAAACTACAGCATCCTGACCAATATGATCGGAAACAAAATGGTTCGTCAGCACTTCCGGTCATAACGGAACATTCCTGAATGATTAAACCCTATCAAAACAATCAAGCTCCTAACATCACAGGAGCTTTTATATGCCAATCGACATCTACAACTTCTTCGAACTCAGTAACAACTTCACGCCCAAGCCCGAAGCCGCCTTTCGACAGTTTCAGAGCAAAGAACTGAAAGCCAGCTTCAGCTGGATGGACCTACTCGTGGAAGAAAACGCGGCTGCTTTTACCCGCCTTTCACCGCCCCTGTCAGGAATAAATGGACTCGTAAAAAATGCCCAAAAATTTTCTCTTCTTTTAATTTCTGTTGCACACACTCGATTCATCGATTAAAAAACAGTCTGATCAAAACTTAAAAGACTTGGTTTTCTAATCCGGAATCTTCAATGGAACTTAATATCTGGCTGGCTTTTCTGGCCGCAACCATCATTATCAGCGTGACGCCGGGTGCCGGTGCGGTTAATACCATGGCCACCGCCATTCGCTCAGGGTTGATCAGAACCCTGCCATCCATCATGGGGCTTCAGGCCGCCCTGATTATATTTTTGATTGTCGTCGCTGCCGGTCTCGGGGCCATCCTTGCAGCCTCGGAGACACTCTTCACCCTGATCAAATGGACAGGCGCTATTTACCTGATCTTTCTGGGCATCATGAAATGGCGTGAAGCACCGAATGAGTTTTCCGTCGAGAACCAAAACCCTATCAGTCAGAGAAAATCTTTTGCCAGCGCCATTCTGGTCAATCTGACGAACCCCAAGGCCATTGTTTTTCAGGCTGCTTTCCTGCCACAGTTCATAGATCCTACCCTGACTCTCTGGCCCCAGTACCTCATTATGGGAATCACTATGGTTATAGTTGATAGCCTGGTTATGGTGGGTTACGCCAGCTTCGCCCTGAAACTGATGCCGATTCTGAAAAAGTATGGGAAGCTGCAAAACCGATTATTAGGCTCAATGTTTATAACCTGCGGCGGGCTTCTGGCTGCCAGCCAGCGGTGACGAACCTAATGGTACTATGGTCAATGTCTCACACAGGGAAAGGAAAACCTCCGGTTTCGGAAAATACTTAGCCATGGATAATAGGAATCGTCAGCTGGGAACAGGACGTTCACAAAGTCAGGAAGACTTAAGCTGACGAAGTTAATATCAGGAAGACCCGAACACCGCAGGGAGCGGACAAAGCAGAAAGCTTTGAAGTCAGGAAGACCGGTTGCAGGAAGTGAATTGAGGCAGGATGCAAACCGGGCAGGACGCCTGAACGGGTCAGGCAGGACCAAAACAGCAGGATGCTTATTTCAGGGCAGGAAGCTCTGGAAAACACAGCAGGAAAAGAATTCACAATGATCGTACAAAAAGCAGACCACAAGGTCTGTTTTTTGTATCGGATGATATTGACAAAGAACCCCCTCATACATATCATGCTCCTCGTTCTTTGCCGGTATAGCTCAGTTGGTAGAGCAACTGACTTGTAATCAGTGGGTCCCGAGTTCGACTCTTGGTGCCGGCACCATACAAAGCCCTGTAGAATCAGGCACTTAAAAGCCTCGACATAGTTCGAGGCTTTTTCGTTTCTGGAGCTAAATGACATACACGCGACATGAGTTTCTTAAATTGCATCGTTATTTTTAATAGTTTCTCTCAATAACGGTGTATCTATTCCACCACTCTCTTCTATCTCTATTTGTTCCAATTCGAGTGTAAAATGCGCTTCCTTCAAGACCTTGGCAGCGGCTTTCTGCTCACCTACATTTAACTCTCCATTGACAAGGGCCAATGCGACCATCCTAACTGCGCCGACAGCTTCAGTGTTTGAAAAAATACTGTCGGAGTTGGCCTGTTCACTCATCTTTATTATCTCCCTGATTACTTCAAACTACTGTATGCAAGTACAGTACCATATTCGCTTAAAAAGTGCGCAAGAAAGTCTCCGCTAGCGCACAACCTCGCGCTTTGCCTTTCTCAGCTCTTTTAGTTCTTCCTGAACTTTTTTTATCTCCTTGCGGTAGTAATCCCGTTTTTTCTCAAACTGATCCTGAGTGATTCTCTTCTTGGTTTTTAGCCAGCCTTGCTGGTTAATGGCTTTCTGGTGTTCTTCAATCTTGTCCGCCAGTTCCGTAGCTTTGAATTTGAAACTGTCTTCTGGCCTGAAAGGCCGTAGTTTGAAACCGAGCGAAGCCAGAACCGAATCCCATGTCAAAATCGGATTTTTCATACCATCTAATCCGGTGAACTGCTGACCTCCCAGAGCCTCGCTTAAACCATTGGCAGCATTCACCACACCTTCAGCGAGAACATTGGGTTGGTCTCCGGCCTGCCGATCTTCAGCAACATCATTGGCCAGACCTTCAATGATTTTTTGTTGGTGGTAACTGCCTGGCGTTAATGGGTTAGAAGGGGCCCAGGCTTGGTAGAGATAGTTGACGCTCTTGCTGATCTTTTCTGAAACTGGAGCATGTTTGTTATAAATCTCCTTGCCTTTCCAGTCTTCATTAAGAACCACTGCATCAATCAGGGATCGGAATGGATTGGAGCCCAGAGCATCACTGCCCCAAAAACTGGCAATGGTCCCCATATGATCGGGCAAGGCCAGTTTTCTATCTCCTGCTTCCCCCGCAAAGGGGTTTCCCAATGCATGAGCGTTGGCCATAGATAAGCGATAACCTTCCAGACCAGGGACATGGAAAGTATTCAGGCCGCCCCATAATGCACGACCGCGCTCCCATTTAGGGCTGACCGTTGTCTCGGCTTCCACCCTATCCCAATAGCCACCGGGCTCCATTTCGCCATTGACCAGCAAGCCTGAATAATTCACTGCTTCGTAAGCGGCTGCCAATGCAATCAAACGCTCTGGCCTTTCTACTGCATTTTTCACAATCGCAGGAATAGCCAGGTAACTGTATGAGATAAAGGGACTGCCAATAGGAAAATCCCTAATCACCTTAATGGCAGTGGGCAGATCGTTGTAATCAAAGAAGAAGTGATTAGCTGACTGAACCGCTTCTCTGGGCGTCTTCCCCGACTGACGTTCAGACATATAAACCGCCATCTTGAACAGCTCGTCTTCCTTTCGGTAAAGCGTCTGAGCCGTCTGGGCGGCCGCCTTGATAGGCTTCTTGATCAAGCGAGAAGGAGGTTCAGCGATAGCCTTGGCAACTGCAATGCCCGTGTTCAATTTAGTGTCGGCTTCTTTAACGGCATTCTTGCTGGAGATCCACCACTCCTTAATACGCATTAAGGTATCCAGTGACTCAATGACCGTTCCTTCTTCCACGTCTGGCTGGTTACGCAGTTTCTCAGCCAGATCTTCCAGAACATTGCTGGCCCCGCCATCGCCTTTGGTAATCGAGGCCGACCAATCACTGCCAAACAGTCCAGCGTCCAGGGCTTCCCGAAACACCGGATCAGCTTCCGGATTACGCCCAAAAATCAGAGCAGCGCTTTTACCCAAATACTTGGGAGAATGCCCAGCCATGGAATACATCTCAGTGTTTGACCAGGTATTATTAAAGTGAGTGACCGGGTTATAAACCGTTTTGTAGAGCTTCCAGCGATTAATGATACCTCTGTAAGTATTGGCTACTGAGCCTGTGCCCAGTGGTGAACGACCATGGTGTCGGATGGCGTTCCAAATATCAGGCCGAACATACTGATCAGCCAGAGCACCGTACTTTTTAAG
>NZ_JAHHPR010000009.1:0-1346 GCF_024606255.1 Endozoicomonas sp. SESOKO3 | reverse complement strand
AGAGCGCACCGCGTGACTGGTAACAGTTCACGGCATGGTAAACCCCGCCTGGAGCAAGACCAAATAGGAATCCTGGAGGTGTGACCCGCACTGGATTCGGGTAGGTTGCTTGAGGTGCCTGGTGACAGGTATCCCAGATGAATGATTGCCCAGACCTGTTTACAGGTTGGACAGAACCCGGCTTACAGGCCAACTCGAGACTTTCTTTTTCTTCCGCTATCTGTTCCCGAATTGAAACGGAATCGGTCTCAGTGAATTTGACTGGCCGTTCAGCAATGAATGGGATGTGTTGATCAAGATATTCAATTATCTGAAACTTTTACAATTTTTTTCAGGCAGTTCTCATGCTTCATGGGCTTAAATAGCTCTTCCCTCCAAGCTGCTCATTTTTATGCACTTTTTTAATGCAAAGCGCTGGGTGTCTGGTCTCTGGCGGGGTCAATTATTTGACTCTTCAGACAGATTCTGACCTTGACGTGGGTTTTTGAGGTTTCTATAGTGTGCTTCAGTGGAGTAAAGTGGATAAAAGTGGAGTTTAGTTAGCATGATGTGGGAGAGTGGGGTGCCAGTGAACACTTTTTCTCTTCGGATTGCGGCCTGCCATCCTGTCTGAATTGACTTGAGGGAATCGGTTTGTTTCGTGGGGTTAATGCCATCAATCTCGATGCCAAAGGGCGTCTTGCAATACCTACCCGTTATCGGCAGGTGTTGAAAGATCGTTGTGAAGGCCGTTTGGTGGCAACTATCGATACTGATGAGCCTTGTCTATTGATTTATCCACAGGATGAGTGGGAGGCCATTCAGGCAAAGATTGAAGCCCTGCCCAGTTTTCACCCGATGACACGCCGAATACAAAGACTTCTTATCGGACACGCCACCGACATTGATATGGATGGCAGTGGCCGAGTTTTGGTACCTCCCTTGCTCAGGGATTATGCAGGCATGGATAAACGCTGCATTCTTCTGGGGCAGGGCAAAAAATTTGAACTGTGGGATGAAGCTTGCTGGAACCAGCGACGAGATGATTATCTTCAGGAAGCCAGTGAATCCGCTGAAGTGCCTGCTGAGCTCCAGTCTTTGTCCCTCTAATGGGTATGCGCCCGGACATGATAGATGACATTGCAAGAGCAATCAGACCAGCACATTACTGTGCTGTTAGAGGAAGCGGTTGAGGCTTTGGTTACAGATCCTGACGGGCTCTATGTCGATGGAACATTTGGTCGTGGTGGACACAGTCGTGCAGTTCTGAAGAACCTGTCCGGCAGAGGCAGGCTGATAGGTATCGATAAGGATCCGGGGGCATACCCATTAGAGGGACAAAGACTGGAGCTCAGCAGGCACTTCAG
>NZ_JAHHPR010000794.1:0-1273 GCF_024606255.1 Endozoicomonas sp. SESOKO3 | reverse complement strand
ATCAAGCGTATTGAGTCCAGCAAGATAAAATCACCGGTCAGCCCACTCATTCTTCAGGGTACATTCGACCGAACAGTCGATGCCAAACACAACATTCCTGTACTTGAGAAGCTTTATACCCGACCCAGTGTTTATTATCTCGAAGATGCCCGGCACCATTTACCTAATGAGCTGGACGAAACCATTGATGATTATCTCTGCTGGTTGACTGAAAAGCTCAATGTTCAATCAGCTTGAGCAATCAGTCCGTAGCCGGGAGGCTTTTGACATCTGCCGGTCAGAATTAGAATTGTCTGAAGAACTCTATGAGGGAATGGCAAGGATTGGGCGCCTGGAACACATACTCCCGGGCGCCCGACGGTGTGCTTGCTCGATTACTTTGATTTCCTGAACAGACTGATCAGGCAGAGCATATAAGCCACTATGTAAACACCAAATATAAGCGTCATCCAATGCGCCATATTCATGCCAAGGAAATGCCAGCCGTCCTGCCCGCAGAAACCGGAAGGCAGGAACATTTGAGGCCACCACTCGTACAGCGGCAGATCAAGCGGGAAGGTAGGCAGAGCCTTGCAGGACATGAACAGATCTTCGGAAGAGTAGTAATCCAGCATTTTGATCGCAGCATCCAACCCATAGGCAGCACCGGCAATCCAGATGACGTATCCAAGACCTCTTACCAATTTGTTTCGCGGTGCCACCAGCATAATAAGAGCCGCAACACCAATCAGCAACACCGCCAGACGCTGATAAACACAGAGTTCACAGGGGTCCAGATACATAACGTACTGAAAATAAAAGGCCACTGACTCCAGAAAAACAGCGCTCAGCAGCATGATTAGCCAGGTGGTTCTGGCATTCTGCCAGTCACGGATAGCCCCGAGGGGATCCGTTCTGAAATCAGTCCAGAGATGGGATAGTTTCGTCAAAACAGTGCTTCTCCAAGAGCCTGTATGTTGTTGTGCCTGTATCGGAGACTTGGCAAAGAACCCGTCGGCTCAAGATACTGCACGCATCCGTAGAGTGTAAGACACATTACAATAAACTGACGCGTCCGATTGTATCTAAAAGGCAGTCCTGAGACGTCTATAAAAACCCATCAATAACCGGGCGGCTGCTGATGGGTTATTAAATGTCAACCAGGGTTTGACTCCATCGTCGAAGGCTCTAATTTATTAAAGCTGTCTGGTGAAATCTGTAAAAGATTCTCTTTGTCAGCCTCTTTGTCATAATTCTCCATCATTACACTAATCGTAAACTCAAACTCGAAAAC
>NZ_JAHHPR010000793.1:0-5642 GCF_024606255.1 Endozoicomonas sp. SESOKO3 | reverse complement strand
ATACGGTCAATGTTTATGAAGGGGTGAGCCCGTTCAACCACCTGCAAACCCTGACCGAAGCGGGAAGCGATGTAAATACTGTTGCCTTTAACTCCAACGGCACCCTGCTGGCAGCCGGGGGGGAAGATTCAGAGGTCAGGCTTTATATTAAAAACGTGAGAAATCTGTTCACCCTCGTGAAAACCCTGTCCGATGCAAGAGGCCATATAAAAGGCGTTGACTTCCACCCCATCAACGGCCAGCTGGCAGTCGCTGAGCAACGCAGCAGGTTAAGAATTTATAGCGGGATCAGCCCGTATAACCGCCTGGAAAACTTGTTCGTTTCAGGCAGCTTTTTATTGAATGTTGCCTACAACTCCGACGGCACCCTGCTGGCATGTGCGGATACTAGAAAAACAGTCAGGCTTTATAATGGGACGAATCCGGACGAAAACAGCCCTCTGCAAACCCTCGTGTTACCGCAACGGATAGAAAGCATTGTCTTCAACCAAGAAGGTACCCAGCTGCTAATTGGTTATGTAAATGGAGGCGTCGATGTTTATGGGGAACTCAAGTCGTCACCCCGCGTGACAATTATTCCGATAGCAATGCCATTATCGCCAGCATACGCCCTTGCATTCAGCCCTGACGGCAAATGGCTGTCAATTGGTAGATTGGATCGTGCCCTGATGTATAGGGTCGATGGTGTAAGATTACCTACAGCTCAAGCCAGCACAACTGAAGCGATTACAACAGCAGTCGCTGCAACAGCGGTCAATACAACAGCAGTCAATACAACAGCAGTCAATACAACAGCAGTTAATACAACAGACGCCAGTACCGGAACCACCACAGAAATAGATAATTCTTCGACGCTTAAAGCCCTTTCGCTAATCGTACTATTAACAGCAGTTCTCCAGGACATCGTACTGCAATGACATTTCCGGAAAACTATCTGGCCAATTCAGACACGGTCATGGATGATCTTTTGGGTTGATCCGACCTTCCAGAAAACAAATAACAGACTCATGTTATTAAGCCTGCCCACGGCTGCTCATGTGATTTTCCTTGTCTTGCCCGACGAGCTTTGCATACACTGGCACCCTGGAAGAACAAGCAGGAATGTTTGTCATGAGTATTTTCAAATCCCACATTGTCCAAATGGGAGCTTATACCCCACCTCTGGAAGGCCGGGACTCTCATGACCACCTGCTGCTGGACTTTAATGAGCGAACCCTGCCAGTTTGTCCTTCAGTAAAACAGGCGATGATTACCAACGGCTCCGACCAGGGTATTGACCTGATCATCCGCTCAGCCTGCCATCAAGGTGAAGAAGCCATCATTCCCGACCCCTCATTCGCCATGTATCACCAGCTGGCCAAGGCAGAAAACCTCAACATATTTTCACCGTTTTTTGTCATGGCCACGCTGGCTCTGGGAACTATCTGAGTCATTCAAAGCCGAAATTCTGGAGGAAAATAATGAACTTTGGAAAAGGTCTGGCTATTGCAAGTCTGATTATGTCTCTGCCAGGAAGCCTTACACAGGCTCAAATGTTAGGCTCGAATCAGCGAGCACAAATACCTCCTCAATTATTCTATAAAATTGCTATAGATCCGGACCAGCCACAGGCAATACCTACTTCAACGCCCACTGCCACCCCGCCAGCACGTTGTGGACCTCACTGGGCTTTCAGTATTGCATGGAATAAAAACAGTACGCTCATGGCTGCGGGAGTGGGTTCCGGCAATAGGGTCTGCGGTCGTACAGGAGACCTGCGAATCTTTGATATGAGTTCAGGAATCCCCAGACTTCTTCGTACCATACACGCAACAGAATGGGTAGAAAGCGTTGCTTTCAGCCCCGACGGCACTCGGCTTGTAACCGGAGGGTATGATGATACGGTCAATGTTTTTGAAGGGGTGAGTCCGTTCAACCACCTGCAAACCCTGACAGGGGGAAGGGAAATAGAAACTGTTGCCATTAACTCCAACGGCACCCTGCTGGCAGCTGGGGGGACTGATGCAGAAGTCAGGCTTTATCTTAAAAACAGGAGAAACCTGTTCACCCACGTGAAAACCCTGACCGATGCAAGCAGCGATATAGAAGGCGTTGACTTCCACCCCATCAACGGCCAACTGGCGGTCGGCGAGCGAAGCCATAGAGTAAGAATTTACAGCGGGATCAGCCCGTATAACCGCCTGAAAGAGTTGTTCGTTTCACGCGGCCAGGTATTGGCTGTTGCCTACAATCCCAATGGCACCGTGCTGGCAACTGCGGATGATAAAAAAAAGATCAGGCTTTATAATGGGACGGATCCGGACGACAACAATCCCCTGCAAACCCTTTCGGTAGCGGCACAGATATTGAGCATTGCCTTCAACCGAAAAGGTACCCAGCTGCTAGTTGGGTATAGAAATGGAAGGGTCCATATTTTTGAGGGAATCGGATCCTTAGTCCTCTTGGACACTCTGCCGTTCGTAGCGCCAGCGTCGCCACAATACGCCCTTGCATTCAGCCCCGACGGCAAATGGCTGTCAACCGGTAGAGATGGAGATATCTTGATGTTTAGGGTCGATGGTGTAAGAGCACCTACACCTACAACTCCAGCCAGCTCAACTGAAGCGATTACAACAGCAATCGCTGCAACAACAGTCAATATGACAGCAGTCAATATGACAGCAGTCAATATGACAGCAGTCAATATGACAGCAGTCAATACAACAGACGCCAGTACTGGAACCAGCACAAAAATGGATAATTCTTCGACGCTTAAAGCCCTTTCCCTAATCACTCTATTAACAGCAGTTCTTCATAGCATCGTAATGCAATGATATTTTCGGAAAACTATCTGGCCAATTCAGACTCATGAGAGAACTGAATAGGCCAAATGGCTCTCCGAATTCTGTACTTTTTTAATGACTTATCACCCCGCTCCTGCAATACCGATCTTATACACCTTGATCTATCCATCATGTCCTCCGGAAAGTGGACCCGGTTTGGTGCCGGTGGCAATCTATCGCTACCAGAGTGGCAGTCACCGCAGAGGTTCGTTCATCAGGTATTACAACAATGCCTTTTACAGCATCGTCACACACTACAGTCAGCTCGGGATTCAGGCGGGCTGGCAGCCATAATTGGAGTGTTCCAACCTAAACATGAGAATTATTACTATTTGTATTTGCGAGGTGGTGTGCAATTGATACGGATCAACAGATTACCGGTGAAAAGTTCTGATGAACAGCACTGGATCCAGGAGGCTGTCCGAGAATGGACTGCCCTACTGCGGTTGTTGAAAAACAGAGTTCTGGAGAAGGGTAATGAACATTGAGAAGATTCTCGCTACTGCTAGCTTGGCTATCTTTCTGGCATTAAGCTGTTTACAAGCGCAGGTCCAAAAGCCTCAATTAATCCATGAAATTGATGTAGATCCAAACCAGTTACCGCCCCCCCTGTCAAAACATTGCCCGCCCCACAGGGTTTTAAGTATTTCATGGGATAAAGATAATAGGCTGATGGCAGTAGGAATTGGTTCCGGCGGAGGCGGATGCTCTTTTTCAGGCGCTGTACAATTTTTTGATATGACTGCCCAGGGAGAACCCAGACTCATGAAAACCCTGCACTTGACAGACTGGGCAGGAAGCGTTGCCTTCAACCCAAAACGGACTGAACTGGCAATCGGCGGGCATGATAAAAAGATCTACATCATAAATGGTACAAGCCCTTTCAACGTTCTGAAGATCCTGCCCGAAGCAACAGACAAAATACAGTCTGTTACTTTCAACCCCAATGGCACCCAACTGGCAGCCGGGGGATATGATACAGAGGTCAGGCTTTATAACGTGACAAATAGGTTCAGACTTATGAAAGTGCTGTCCGAATCGAGAGGCCGAATAACAGATATTGACTACCATCCCAGCCTTGCCGAGCTGGCCGTTTCGTCGGAAGATCACAGACTAAGAAAATACAGCGGGATACCCCCATTTACCCTGAAACAAGAGTTGAACGATTTAAATACCGAGTTACAGGCCGTTGCATACAACCCCGACGGAACCCAGCTGACTATTGGAGGCAATCGTACATTTGTCATGATTTATGATTTATTGCAGCAGCACTTCTACTCATACTCGTTTTCCGTGCCAGACTCGGTAACGAGCATTTCTTACAACAAAAGCGGTATCGAGATGGCCATTGGGTTTCTGAACGGAGAGATCATGGTTTATAAAAAAGAGGAGGATATTCCAACTCCCATCAACATTTACAGCCTTTACGGAGGATCAACAAGAATGATATACAGCCCTGATGGAAAATTGCTGGCAACCTGGGGGAGTGATGACAAGATCATGATGTATCAGATCGTGTCAAGAACGGTTACAGGAGCAGTTACCAAAACAGTTACCGAAGCAGTTACCACAACAGTTACCGAAGCAGGCTCAGAAGTCAGCACTGAGTCTGGCACTGAATTAAAAAATGCTTCGACTCTTGTAGCCCTTACTTTTGCTGCCTCATTAACTGCTGCTCTCGAAGGCATCATATTCCGATGATGATGCAGCAGCTATAGTCAAACGGTTTAAGGAAATGGCCGGAGTTTGCTAATTGCTTCGCAAAAGGATGGGGAACCTCGCGCTTTAAGTTGGCTTGTCTGCCACGCTCTGCATATACTTGCGCTGCTAATCAGGACTACAAGAGCAAGCAGGCACGTTGATCATGAGTATTTTTAAATCCCACATTGCCCAAATGGGGGCTTATACCCCACCTCTGGAAGGCCGGGCCCCTCATGACCACCTGCTGCTGGACTTTAATGAGCGTACCCTGCCAGTCTGCCCTTCAGTAAAGCAGGCGTTGATTGATTTCATTCAGGATGATCGTCTGCAGTGCTACCCATCCTACGGGAACATTACTACAAAGATTGCCAGATACTGCAATGTTGATGCCGCACAGGTGATGATCACCAACGGCTCCGATCAGGGTATTGATCTGATCATCCGCTCAGCTTGCAGTGAAGGTGAAGAAGCCATTATTCCCGGCCCCTCATTCGCCATGTATCAACAGGTCGCCAAGGTAGAAAACCTTAAAATCATTGAGCCTTCGTATTCTGTAGACCAAGGCTTTCCCAAGCAGGCTGTACTTGATGCCATTTCCGACAAAACCCGGCTTATAGTGATGGCCAATCCCAACAATCCAACGGGTACTGGTGTGGCCAGAGAAGAGATTCTTGAAATTGCAGCCGCAGCACCCAAAGCCGCCATTCTTGTGGATGAATGTTATTTTGAATACACACAGGAAACGGTAGCAGATGTCGTTGAGCAGTACCCAAACCTGCTGATTACCCGCACCTTCTCAAAAACCTGGGGATTGCCTTCTGTTCGTCTCGGTTATGTCATCAGTAATAGCGGGAATATACGAGCACTGCTGAATGTTCGTGGCCCTTACGACGTTAATCAGCTGGCGGTGGTTGCAATTGATGCAGCACTCTCCAACCCGGGCTACACCGAACTGTTTGTTAAAGAAGTGATGGAGGTCTCCAAACCAATGTTTGAAGATTTTCTGAACAGGAAAGGGATTGATTACTGGCCCAGTGTCGCTAACTTTATCTGGACATTCCCGAATAATCCGGATGAGATCGAAAAACACCTCAGGGCTCACCATATTCTGGTTCGACC